>CALWFS010000070.1 GCA_944377705.1 uncultured Mediterraneibacter sp.
GAAGTTATCCTTCCATACTGAGAAATATCAGAGCATTTCATTCGTATCACAATTCCTTCTGTGTTAATGATCATGATCTCGCTGTCTTCATCCACAGCTTTCATTCCCACTACATTTCCGGTCTTTTCAGTGATCTTATAGCACTTCACTCCTTTTCCTCCGCGGTTCTGTGGAGTAAACTCTTCCATATCGGTACGCTTGCCCATTCCCTTTTCAGAGACAAAGAGCATATCTTTGCCCTGGCTGCTCATCTGCATTCCGATCACCACATCATTATCTCCAAGATTCATGCCGCGAACGCCCATGGACACTCTTCCAGTAGAACGGACATCTGTCTCATGGAAACGAATGCACTGTCCGTATTTGGTCGCCAGAAGGATATCCTGCTTGTCATCCGTTACTTTCACTTCGATAAGCTTATCATCTTCTCTGAGCACAATTGCTGCCAGACCTGTTTTTCTCACATTTGCATATTCCTGAATCGGAGTTTTCTTCACAAGCCCCTTTTCTGTTGCCATGAAGAGGTATTTTCCTTCTTCATACTCATAGATCGGGATCATTGCCGTGATCTTCTCCTCGGGCATAAGCTGGAGCAGATTTATGATTGCCGTGCCGCGCGCTGTCCTTCCTGCCTCCGGTATCTCATACCCTTTCAGGCGGTATACCCTTCCTGTATTTGTAAAGAACATAATATAGTGATGTGTGGTTGTTACAAATAATTCACGGATATAATCATCTTCCAGAGTCTGCATGCCCTTGATTCCTTTTCCGCCACGCTTCTGGCTGCTGAAGGTATCCATGGTCATCCTCTTGATATATCCGAGATTTGTCATTGTAATGACAACATTCTCTCTCGGAATCAGATCTTCCATAGAAATATCGAACTCATCATACCCGATGTGTGTCCTTCTTTCATCTCCGTATTTTTCAGAGATAACAAGGATTTCCTTGCGGATCACCCCAAGGAGCAGTTTTCTGTCCGCGAGGATCGCTTTGTACTCCTCGATTTTCTTCATAAGCTCCGCATACTCTGCTTCAAGCTTCTCTCTTTCCAGACCTGTCAGAGCTCTCAGACGCATATCCACGATTGCCTGTGACTGCGCGTCAGAGAGTTCGAAGCGCTCCATTAATTCAGCCTTTGCAATCTGTACTGTCTTTGACCCGCGGATAATCCTGATGACTTCGTCAATATTATCCAGTGCGATAAGCAGTCCCTTTAAGATATGGGCACGCTCCTCTGCTTTATTCAGGTCATATTTTGTCCTTCTTGTGACAACTTCTTCCTGGTGCTTCAGATAATATTTCAGCATGTCCAGGATATTCATAACTTTTGGCTGGTTATTCACAAGCGCGAGCATGATCACTCCGAATGTATCCTGGAGTTGTGTATGTTTGTAAAGCTGATTGAGGATCACATTCGGATTCACGTCACGGCGCAGCTCAATGCAGATGCGCATTCCCTCACGGCTGGACTGGTCGCTCAGATCTGTGATTCCGTCTACTTTTTTGTCTTTAACAAGCTCTGCAATCTTCTCAATGAGCCTTGCCTTATTAACCATGAACGGAAGCTCTGTCACAATGATCCTGTTCTTGCCGTTCTGCATTGGTTCGATATTTGTGACTGCACGGACTCTGATCTTGCCGCGTCCTGTGCGGTAGGCCTCCTCGATTCCTCTTGTACCGAGGATTTCAGCTCCTGTCGGGAAATCCGGTCCTTTGATGATCCTGAGGATATCTT
Organism: uncultured Mediterraneibacter sp.; assembly: GCA_944377705.1. GTDB lineage: Bacteria > Bacillota > Clostridia > Lachnospirales > Lachnospiraceae > Mediterraneibacter. Next base: position 1,739 of record CALWFS010000070.1, read on the forward strand.
CAATCGTAGTCTCCCCGTTCTCGTCAATCTGATCGTCAATGATCTTTACAACTGCGCCGATCACTTCTTTCAGGTTGTGAGGAGGGATATTCGTTGCCATTCCGACTGCGATACCGGACGTACCGTTTACAAGAAGATTGGGAAATCTGGACGGAAGAACAGTCGGCTCTTTCTCTGTCTCATCAAAGTTTGGGGCAAAATCAACAGTATCCTTATTGATATCTGCTGTCATCTCCATGGAAATTTTACTCAGACGAGCCTCTGTATAACGCATCGCCGCTGCTCCGTCCCCATCTACGGAGCCAAAATTTCCGTGTCCGTCAACAAGAGGATACCTGGTTGACCACTCCTGAGCCAGGTTAACCAGGGCGCCGTAAATCGAGCTGTCTCCGTGAGGATGATATTTACCCATTGTATCACCGACGATACGCGCGCATTTACGGTGCGGTTTATCCGGGCCGTTATTCAGCTCGATCATGGAGTAGAGGATCCTTCTCTGTACAGGCTTCAGGCCGTCCCTTACATCAGGGAGTGCACGTGAGGCGATAACGCTCATCGCGTAGTCAATATAAGAAGTCTCCATTGTTTTCTTCAGATCGACCTCATGGACTTTATCAAAAATATTATCTTCCATTGCTTATCTCCTTTTTCTGAAACAGATGTCTGGCTAATTTTCACTCCGGGATTCCGGAATCTTGCGCTCCTGGATTCCAGTTCAAAAACCTTCGTTTTTTTCACTGGTTTGGCATTTCCAATGCCAAATCTTCTAAGATTCGTGAGAAAGAAATTCGAGCAAGCTCGATTTCTGCCTCCCAAATCTTAGAATCCCGCCGCTGGTAAATTGCTAGATATCCAGATTTTTTACATATTTGGCGTTTTCTTCGATAAATTCTCTTCTTGGTTCGACTTTATCGCCCATGAGTGTTGTAAATGTAAGGTCAAGCTCAGAGGATGTCTCTTCATCCATGGTCACTCGGAGTAGAACTCTGTGCTCCGGATCCATGGTTGTATCCCACAGCTGCTCTGCATCCATTTCTCCCAGACCTTTATAACGCTGGATCTTATTGTTGCTGTCTCTTCCGACTTCGAGGAGGATCTGGTTCAGTTCCTCGTCACTGTACGCGTACCATACTTTTTTATTTTTCTCCAGCTTATACAGAGGCGGCTGCGCCAGATATACATAACCTTCTTTGATCAGCTCGGGCATAAAACGATAAAGGAAGGTCAATAATAAAGTACTGATGTGAGCGCCGTCCACATCGGCATCTGTCATAATGATAATTTTGTGATATCTCAGTTTTGAGATATCGAAATCCTCGTGGATTCCTGTCCCAAACGCAGTGATCATAGCCTTGATCTCCGCGTTTCCGTAGATTTTATCCAGCCTTGCCTTCTCCACATTGAGAATCTTTCCTCTCAGGGGAAGGATTGCCTGCGTCGCACGGTCTCTCGCCGTCTTTGCAGATCCGCCGGCGGAATCTCCCTCTACGATATAGATCTCACAGTTTGCTGGATCCTTATCCGAACAATCCGCAAGTTTTCCCGGAAGGGATGTTCCATCAAGAGCCGATTTTCTTCTCGTCAGGTCTCTCGCTTTTCTCGCGGCTTCCCTCGCTCTCTGCGCCATTACTGATTTTTCAACCGTGACCTTTGCCACATTCGGATTCTGTTCAAGGAATATCTCAAGCTGCGTGCTCAGAACGCTGCTTACAGCTCCTCTTGCTTCACTGTTTCCTAATTTCTGCTTTGTCTGTCCTTCAAACTGAGGATCCTCGATCTTTACGCTGATGATTGCGGTTAAACCTTCTCTGATATCCTCACCTGCAAGTTTTTCGTTTTCTTTTATAAGTTTATTCTTTCTTGCATAATCATTAAATGTCTTTGTTAATGCAATTCTAAACCCTTCTACATGGGTTCCTCCTTCAGGAGTTGTAATATTGTTTACAAAGCCATACGTATTTTCACTGTAAGAATCATTGTGCTGCATGGCAATCTCTACTGCCACGCCGTCTTTCATGCCTTCACAGTAAATGATCTGATCATATAAAGGTGTTTTGCTCCGGTTTAAATAAGTCACAAACTCCTTGATCCCGCCTTCATAGTGGAAGACATGTTCTCGGAGTTCCTCTCCTCTCCAGTCTCGGAGCACGATCCTTAACCCTTTTGTCAGAAATGCCATCTCGCGGAATCTCTGCTTCAATGTATCATAATCAAATACTGTATCATCAAAAATTTCTGCATCCGGATAGAATGTAACTTTTGTACCGGTCCGATCCGGCTCGCAGTCGCCGACGATTTTCAGCTTATAGATTACTTTTCCTCTTTCATAGCGTTGTTTGTAGATATGTCCTTCATGGCAGATTTCTACCTCCAGCCACTCTGAAAGCGCGTTTACAACAGATGCTCCCACGCCGTGCAGACCTCCGGATACCTTGTATCCCCCGCCTCCGAATTTTCCTCCGGCATGGAGCACAGTGAATACGACTTCAACGGCAGGAAGCCCCGCCTTGTGATTGATCCCTACCGGAATCCCTCGTCCGTTATCACTCACCGTAACAGAATTATCCTTATTGATATCGACCTGGATCTCATCACAGTAGCCTGCAAGCGCCTCGTCAACAGAGTTGTCCACAATCTCATACACAAGATGATGTAATCCTCTGGTGGAAGTGCTGCCGATATACATACCCGGTCTTTTTCTTACTGCTTCCAGACCTTCCAGTATCTGGATCTGATCCGCTCCATATTCAGCGTCAAATTCTGTACTTGATGCACCCATGTAATAACCTCCTAATTTGCATTTACTGCATGTCCGTTTTTTATGTGGAATATTTTGTTGATAGAAAATCTGTGATTCACAAACTCATCCAATCCGGTACATGTGATTATCGTCTGTATGTCATGAATACTATCCAATAAATAGTTTTGCCGATGTTTATCCAGTTCAGACAATACATCGTCCAGCAAAAGGATCGGCGTATCATTGATCACTTTTTTTACCAGCTCGATCTCCGATAATTTCAGAGACAGCGCCGCTGTCCTCTGCTGGCCCTGGGATCCGAATTTTCTTACATCAATTCCATTCTGCGTCGTAAAACATATATCATCTCTGTGGGGTCCCACAGTAGTGCTCTTCATTCTGATATCTCTTTCCCTGTATTTTGCCAGAGCTTCATCAAGAGACATATTCCCAATGCCTGACTCATATGAAAGAGTGATGCGCTCTTTCTTTCCAGTTAACTTATAGTGCACATCAGAAATTATTTCATTTACTTGATTAATAAATTCTTTTCTTCTCTCTAATACTTTTGTCCCATAGGAAATAAGCTGCATATCCCATATATCCAGAGTTTCCATAAGATTTTTCTGTCCGTATATATCTTTCAGCAGGGAATTTCTCTGATTGATGATGCGATTATAATTTGAAAGATTATTGAGATAAATTTTATCGAGCTGTGATAATTCCAGATCAATAAACCTTCTTCTGCCCGATGGACCTTCCTTTATGATATTCAGATCCTCCGGAGAAAAGAAAACAAAATGAACGATACCAAACAGCTCTCCTGCCCGCCTTATAGGGACTTTATCAATTGCGATCCCTTTTGGACTGTTCTTTTTCAGATGCATGTCAATCTGAAAATTTATCCCTCTCTTTTCGATCGTTGTCTCTATGTGGGATTCATCATATCCGAACTGTATGATATCCCTGTCCTTTGTCCCTCGATGGGACTTTGTCGTCCCGGACAGGTAGAGAGCTTCCAGAATATTTGTCTTTCCCTGGGCATTATCTCCATACAGGATGTTCGTGTTCGGATCAAATTTCAAATCTAAAAGGTCGTAATTTCTGTAATTTTTAAGCTTAAGAGATTTGATTACCATAACTTTCCCATCTAATCTATTTTACACTTTTTTCGGCTTTTTTTCAACCGATTATCCGATCTGGAGCTCTTTTCCGTCATATGAGACGATATCGCCGCTGTACAGCTTTCTCCCTCTTCGAGTCTCTGTCTCTCCGTTTACGCTGACCAGGCCTTCCTGGATGACTTCCTTTGCCTCAGCTCCGCTGTCCACCATACCGACTGCTTTTAAAACCTGTCCGAGCCGGATGAAATCTTCTCCGGCTCTCAACTGAAACTGTCCCATTTTTATCTCCTTTATAACATATGCCCTTATACTGCTGCGTTAAAGTTCACCGGAAGGATCAGATAAATATAGTTCTGCTCCTCATCCTTAATGAAGCACGGAGCCTTTGCGTTCATGAAATAAAGATCTACTTCTTCATCGTCAATAACACGCAGCGCGTCGATCAGGAATTTCGGATTAAATCCGATCAGAAGATCTTTCCCTTCTTTCACGCAGATGATCTCCTCATCCATGGATCCGATCTGTGATTTGATCTTAAATTCCATAGATTCATCCCTGATATCAATGATAATCGGTTTCTTATCCCCTTCTTTGATGAGAAGAGTCGCTCGGTCGATACAGTCGAGGAGTTCTCTTTTATTGATCCTGACTTTTGTCTCATAATCACTGGAAAGCATCTGATCGATCCTGAAATATTCCCCTTCGATCAGCCTGGATACAACCACTGTTCTGTCAAATTCAAACACGATATGATTCTTTGTAAACGAGATATCCACATCAGCTTCCGCTTCTCCGCCAATGATCTTGCTGATCTCCTGGAGAGTTTTTCCCGGTACGATTACCTTCTTCGGAGAATAGGAATCTTTCAGTTCGATCTTACGAATCGAGATCCTGTGTCCGTCAAGGGAAACGACCTTCAGGATATTGTCATTGATCTCAAAAAGCTCTCCTGTCATCATCTTGTTTGTATCGCTGTCTGCAATAGAGAAGATGGTCTGACGGATCACTTCTTTCAGCGTAAATTCTGATATAGTGATAAAGTCGTCCTTCTCCACTGCCGGAAGATAGGAAAAATCATCTCCGGGCTGGGCAGCAATGTTAAACTTCGCTTTCTCACATGTGATAAGTGCCTGACTCTCTCCCTGTGTTTCGATCACGATCTCATTGTCCGGAAGTTTCCTTACGATCTCTGAGAATATCCTTGCATTCAGCGCAATGATTCCTCTCTCTATAATCTCTCCATCAATAGAAGTTTCAATGCCAAGTTCCATGTCATTTGCAGTCAGCTTGATAATATCTGTGGATGCATCGATCAGAATACATTCCAGGATCGGCATTGTCGTTTTTGACGGAACAGCTTTTGATACAATGCTGACTCCTTTTGCCAGGTTTGATTTTGTACATATGATCTTCATGTAATAGTAACTCCTTTCAGGTATTTCATGGTGTGTGGAAAATCAATCCGGAGGCGCGTACATGTATTTTGATATAATATCAATTCCGCATCCGTCTTATTAGGGGCTGTGAATAAGTTTATAACTGTCTCAAAGCCTGTTAAAATAAAGGGTTGTCCCTTTGAATAACTCTGTTGGTTTCGTCTGGAAGGAAAGTAGATAGTGTGGGGAAAGTTTTCTGTTCTTTAAATATGCTTCTTGATTATCCCCGGTTATTTTCACCATGTTCCACAGGTCTTCCACATAGTTATCCACAATCAGAGTGGATTTATCTTCTTCATTATAATATTAACCGTATTATTAAGGGCTTCATCAGTTTTTATCTCAGCCTCGATCTTTTTAATCCCATGTGTGACTGACGCATGATCTTTCCCTCCGAGGAATGCGCCGATTGCCTTTAGGGACGTATCTGTCATAACGCGGCAGAGATACATCACGATCTGACGGGGAAGAACGATCTCTGCGTTCCTCTTTTTCCCTTTCAGGTCAGAGATAGGTACATTAAAGTGTTCTGATACGATATCAAGGATCAGTTCCGGAGTAACGATCCTGTTGTCATCCGGAGATATCATATCCTTGAGAGCCTCTGCTGCCAGAGGGATGTCGATCGGTTTATTCTCAAGGTTAGAGAGAGCGATCAGCTTGTTCAGAGATCCTTCCAGCTCACGGATGTTTGACTTGATATTATTTGCAATGTACTGCATGACGTCATCCGGTATATGATATCGCTCCAGTCCGTCAAGCTCTTCTTTCTTTCTTAATATTGCCATCCTGGTCTCATAATCGGGAGAAGAGATATCCGCGATCAGCCCCCACTCAAATCTGGTTCTCAGACGCGCTTCCAGAGTTTCAATATCCTTGGGAGGCTTATCACTGGAAATAATGATCTGCTTTCCCGACACATGAAGATGGTTGAACGTGTGGAAAAACTCTTCCTGCGTACTTTCCTTTCCTATAATGAACTGAATGTCATCGATAAGGAGTACGTCATTATTTCGGTATTTTTCACGGAACTTTGTCATTGCCAGCTCGCTGCCGGTCTTACCGGCTTTCAGAGCCTCGATCAGTTCGTTTGTGAATGTCTCGCTTGTAACATAGAGAACATTTTTTGATGGATCGTTCTCAAGGATAAAGTGGGCGATTGAATGCATAAGGTGCGTTTTCCCAAGCCCTACTCCTCCATAAATAAAGAGGGGGTTATATGCCTCGCCGGGAGACTCTGCCACTGCAAGCGAGGCAGCATGCGCAAAGCTGTTATTGCTTCCCACCACAAAAGTGTCAAATGTATATTTCGGATTCAGATTCGCCTTTTCAAAGACTGCGTTTGCTTTGTTTTTCTTTATGACATTCTCTTTCTTTTCCTGGATCACTGTTTGATTGTCTGTGACAAATGCCACTTCATACTCGACTCCTGTTACTTCTGCAATGCAGACTTTAAAGGGGAGAAGATATTTTTCTTCTATATGCTCCAGACTGGCACGCAGTTTCACAAGGATGTAAACTGTATCATCCTTGACTTCGTACACCGTAAGAGGAGCGATCCACGTATTATATGAAATGTTTGATGAGCAGTATTCAAGCTTCATCTTATTTAATATCTGATCCCAATTTTGTTCTACAATGTTCATCAAAAGTAACTCCAATCAATAGAATAGAGAGATATAAAGGCATAATCTCTCTACTACATTTTACATCAAAAAGGTGCCTGAATCAACGAAAATAATGTGTGTATAACTTTATCAACAGTTTTAAGACCCTAAAAATAAAAGGTTGTGATAGAAAATAATTTTTATCTACATTTTATTTTACAGTTATTTAACAGTTATACACAGGTTATCTACATTATTTTTTTGATTTATTCCCATTGTGTGGATAAGTATTGATAAATATTTAGTCTAAAACCCTTGATTTTGCTTGACTTATGTGCGTTTTTTCACTATAATTAAGAGCAGTGTCTTTTCGGGAAAAGGACGCGGAAAAATTTGTTAATCATTGTGAATACTTTAATTATAAAGTATGTCAGTTAAAGGGAGGTGTATTGGGATGAAGATGACATTTCAGCCGAAGAAGAGATCAAGATCCAAAGTTCATGGTTTCAGAGCAAGAATGAGCACACCAGGCGGAAGAAAAGTATTAGCTGCCAGAAGAGCAAAAGGAAGAAAACAGTTATCAGCTTAGGCCGCATATATGTGGCC
>CALWFS010000071.1 GCA_944377705.1 uncultured Mediterraneibacter sp.
CTGTAAGGAGATTATATCACAAGCGAGGAGGTGATGACAGGAATGAGTGAAAAAGAGCAGAAGATTCTTAAGACATTTGAAGAGGTGCTCCCGGATATGACAGAGCTTGAAAGAGAGAAGCTTCTATCTTTCGGGGAAGGAATTGCTTTTAAGACGGCAGAGCAGAAAAAGCGGGAGCAAGAAGCAGAGAAGGAGGTGAGCTAGATGTATATGCCGCAGACATACGAACAGCTGTCAGAGAGTTTCCCCATGTGCCGGGCAACGTTTTGCACGATCGTATCAGAGATCAGGAACGAAATAGAAGCCGGACGCTACAACAAATGTAACTTGATCGATGAAAAGCCGGTGAGGGTATCGCCGCTTGTTTTTATCGATTATATGGCAAATCGGAAACTGCTGAAAGACAAGAATGCAAGAAAGTATGTAGACCCATATAACCCAGCGGAAATCAAAGAAAACTACCCGATCGCCCCGGGGAGCGAGGATGTTGCCGAGCTTGTGATCCAGCGACTGGGATATTAAGTGGGAGAAAGGAGGTGGACAAGCATGATGAAAGACACGATGGAACTCATACCGCAGCCGCAGGAGCTCGACCTGATCCCGCTTAATCACACAGCCCGGCAGATCATCGCCCGCGGCAGGCACAAGCGCATCCGGCATAAGCGGGAACAGCGGGACAAGTCGGCGAGGTGGCTGATCCGGATAGCGGCTGCATCGCTGATGCTGAATATGGTCCAGTGGGTGATCATCTACATATTGCAGGCAGGACCGATCTGAGAGGAGGTGAAGATAATGCCAGAATATGATTTTGAAGATGTGTACGATCAGATGAGAGATGAAATCTCTGTTTATACAGATCCGGGAGAGCGTATTGCTTACATAGCAGGGCATTTTAAGGGCATGAATTCAGACACAGCCATCACTGTTGGACAGGTCAGCCAGATCCTTGCACTCAGGTATCCGGAAAAAGAAGAAAGCACCTGTATAGGCTGGGGAGCCGCAGGCGCTTAGAAAATTAACCATCTTTATTTTAAAAGAAAGTGAGGATTTTGTAAAGTGAAGAAATTTGAACTTACAAGCGAATTTGTAACAAATATATTCGGGACAAAGCTGTTCCGCATCAAAGCCTTGGTTGAGTTCGGCGATGTGGAAGCCGGAGAACTGGGCGGATACATAGAGAAGGAAGAAAACCTTGATCATGACGGCGATGCTCGGGTGTACGGCGATGCTCGGGTGTACGGCAATGCTCAGGTGTACGGCGATGCTTGGGTGTACGGCGATGCTCGGGTGTACGGCGATGCTTGGGTGTCCGGCGATGCGGACTATGCATATGCTCACGGTTTCGGATCTATCAACCGCACAACGACCTTCTTCCGCCTTAAAGATGGCGGTGTAGGGGTACTCTGTGGCTGCTTCTATGGGACACTTCAGGAGTTCCGGGATAAAGTGCAGGAGACACACGGAGAATCCGAAACAGCTGAATTATACCTTGATCTTGCGACACTGATGGAAAAGAGATTCGGGAGGGCTGGAAATGAACAGAAGACAGAAGAAGAAAGCTGAGAATATCCGCAGGGCAAAGATCCACAGAGTCTTGGATCAGGTGCTTGATGTAAACGGTATTGGAGCAAGGGACGCAAAAGATACTGGAAATAAACCGACCGCATTTTTTTGGCTCAGCGGGCATGTAGGATCCACAACTGTCGATATTTATTACAATGGATGGGAAGTGGGCAAGAACCCAGACTTTAGTGCAAAATTTGGGTTAACGTCTGAGGAATATACAGACAGCTTAGATGATGTTATCAAGCAGCTTGATGATCTGAAGGAGCGGTTGCATGTATAAATATCAATGCAAAATCTGCGGAGCACGCCTTGATCCAGGTGAGCACTGCGACTGTCAGGACACGCATGAGCGCAACCTGGCGATGGTGGACGAGCTTCTGACCGAGGATCAGGACGGGCAGATGACATTAAGGGAATCGTTAAAAAGACATTATAGAAATTATATGGAGGCAGAACTGACATGAAAGAAAGAATCATTGAATTATTGAGAGAGACTGGGAGAGAAGGCATTGAAGACCTGATCGCATATATGGACGAGTATGGATTTTTCCGTGCGCCGTGTAGTACATCACACCACTTGGCAAAAGAGGGCGGGCTTGCGGAACACAGCTACAACGTGCTGTGTGTTGCGCAGGATTTGTCATTCCTGTTGTGCAACGGACCAGAGAATCTTGACAAGGAGACGCAGGATGCTATCACGATCAGCGCGCTCCTGCATGATCTCGGGAAAATGGGACAGTACAATAAGCCGAATTATGTCCCGAACATGCTGAAAGGACGTGCTACAAAGGCAAATCCGAACCCGGAACCGTATCAGTCGGAAAAGAAACCTTACATCTCAAATCCCGATCTGCTGTATGTAGACCATGAAGTGCGCAGCGTTGCAATCGCTTCCCGCTTTATCGAACTGACCGAGGAAGAGCAGCAGGCAATCCTTTGGCACAATGGGCTGTATGGATCATTCCGATATCAGATCCAGGGGAAGGAAACTCCGCTGTACATGCTCCTGCATTTTGCAGACATGTGGGCGAGCCGGGTGATTGAGAATGGAGGCGAGGATGATGGAGAAATTCAGGACTCTCAGGGCTGATGAGATAGACTGCCGAGTTGCGACCGTAAAAAGTACCGGGGTGACCTTGTTGTTATACAAGGATGCCCGGTGCGACATGAATATCCTTGATGAGACTGTCGGTCCGCTGAATTGGATGCGTAGCCACAGCCGGGAGAATGCGAACTGTACAGTGAGTATATGGGACGCTGAGAAGAAGCAGTGGGTGTCAAAAGAAGACACCGGGAAAGAGAGCTTTACAGAAGCAGAAAAAGGGCTCGCATCAGATAGCTTTAAGAGAGCTTGTTTTAACTGGGGAATCGGGCGAGAACTGTACACGGCTCCTCTGATCTGGATACCATCCGACAAGTGCGAAATAATACCGTCCGGACGGAAAGACAGGAACGGGAAAGATATATTGACCTGTTATGATCGCTTCTCGGTCGAGCAGATTATATACGATGAGAACAAGGTTATAACGGCGCTGTCAATCAGGAACACATCCCGGAAACAGAGAGTGTTCGTGTATGACAACCGGAAGAAGGAAAAGAAATGAGATTTACCGGAAATTTAAGAAAACCCTTCATCGACTGTGATACGATGCGACCGCTTATTATATTCTCTCCAAACGAGGATTTTTCTCAGGCTTACGAGGAACTGAAAGACTGCGAGAAGCTGAGTCTTGAAATCAAGCGGTACAGACGAAAGAGGAGCCTAGATGCGAACGCTTACTACTGGGTGCTGATCGGGAAGCTTGCGAAGGTGTTAGAGCTGTCAAATCCTGAGACGCACAACATGATGCTCTGCCGTTACGGTCAGCCGGAAGTCTTTGAGGGCAAGGCGGTCTATATGACGATCCCGGACACAGAGGATGCAGAAAAGAAGGTTGCGAATGCGACAGACTATCACCTTCAGCCCACTTCACAGGTCCGTGAGGGAAATGATGGGATCATGTACAGGACATACAAGCTCCTGCGTGGATCACACACATTCAATAGTGAGGAAATGGCGCGGCTGATCGATGGTCTGATCGGATGCTGCAAGGATGCAGGAATCCCGGATGCAGAGATTGCCACACCTGATGAAAAACGGCTGCTGAAAGAAAGGTATGGTGTGGAACTATGAAACGGTTATGGAGCATCTTCACAGATGACATGGATCACTGCATGTATACCGGGCAGTATGGAGCTGAGCGGCATCACGTATTCCATCATACGAGACGTGAGCACGACCTATGCGAGAAGTACGGATTTATTGCTCCGCTCCGCCCGGATCTGCACCCGAACGGAGTAAACCGCGGGAAGCATGCGGGAGAGATCGATAAGGACCTGCGCCGCAGGTGCAGAGAGTATTACATAGAGCATTACGGAACTGAGGAGCAGTTTCGACAGGAGTTTTTCTATTCGAGTTGACCATCTCGGTGAGATCAACGAAATGGTATCTGCGCGGCAACTGAGTTGCAGCCGCGCAGATATACAGCACAAACTTATGGCGGACAGTATGTCACGGTACCAAGTAAGCCATGATGGATTCTCCCCGGTATGTCCGGGGAGAGGAAGGAGGCACATGGGAAAGATTAAAGATCAGGCAATGGACTATTTCACTCGGATCCCGGACGGGCACAAAAATGCAATACAGCGCCCCTGGAACCGCGTGGTAGATCGGTGCCTGAGGAAAATGATAGAGAAGGCAAACAACAACGGAGACTGTATTATCAACGTTGGGAACGGCATATACAGACCGATTCCTGGGGATCCTGTGGATGAGAAGGAACTTAATGAGTATCTTGCGAAAGAACTCCACCGGGCGCGGGCAATCCAATTGAAACGTCTCTGCATGAAGAAAACATTTGAAGGGTGGCGAGACAGTGCGGCATACGCTAATCATTTCCGGCAGGCTCGACAATCTGAACGACTACATAGCAGCCTGTCGGTCAAACCCGCATCATGGTGCGAGTCTGAAGGCAAGGAACGAAAACAAGGTATTGGCTGAGATATACAGCCAGTTTGGACGGCTGAGAATCAGAAAGCCGGTCAAGATGCGGTATAGATGGTTTGAGAAGAACCGACGCCGTGATCTTGACAACGTGAGCTCATTCGGGCGAAAGGTGATACAAGATGCGCTCGTGCAGGCTCACGTGCTTCAAAACGACGGATGGAAAGATATAACCGGGTTCTCGGATGAGTTTTTTGTAGACGCCCATAACCCGAGAATCGAGGTAGAAATTGAGGTGATAGAGTGAGGGACAGTGTCCTGTTTTACCGCAGCTTCTATGACGCCCTGAAGAATATTCCGCCGGATGAACGACTTAAGGTATATGACTCAATCATGGAGTATTCCATGTATGATAATGAGCCGGATCTTGACGGCGTTGCACTTGCTATATTCCTTCTTGCCAAGCCTCAGATTGATGCAAATAATAAGCGGTATGCAAACGGATGCAGACCGAAAAATAAGCAAAAAAATACCGAGGCAGAAGCAAAACATAAGCAAGATGAAAGCAATGTGGAAGCTAAGGAAAAAGAAAATGTAAAAGAAAATGTAAAAGAAAAAGATAATACATACTCGTGTGCTTTTGAGGTGCTCTGGGCTACATACCCGAGAAAAAAAGAGAAGGCAAACGCCTATAAATGCTATAAGGCAAGGCTTGCTGACGGTTTTTCAGAGGACGAGCTGATGACAGCAGTTAAAAGATATGCAGATGAGTGCAAGGCAAGAGGCACAGAGGCACGATATATCAAGCTCGGAGCAACGTTTCTCGGACTGAGCACACCGTTTCAGGACTACCTCGGAGATTATAAGCCAGAGGACTCGGGCGGCGGGAAGCATAAGAGCTTTGATAATTTTGAGCGCCGGAGCTACGATATGGAAGCCCTTGAAAGGGGGCTAATCGGATCATGAAAGAAAAAATGGAGGGTAACAAAGATGGCAAACGTACTGAAATACAGCAGTTCCGGCAGAATGAAAATTTCTGCCGGATACAAGCCGGGGAACATGGCGGCGTTTATATACGGTTCCACGAAGCGGAAGAGAAAGAGGAGGGTGAAAGGGAAATGACGAATAACGAACATCTCAATAGTGTAACAGGAGAGTCTGACACATCTGAAATAGCCTCGGTGAAAATGCTACTTTCTGCTATTGATGAAGATGTGGAAAACGGAAGATATGAAATGAACCGTGGCACATACTTGAAGAGGTACAGAGCTCAGAAAGAATGGCTTGACAGTGAAGCTGATTTAAAACCTGAGGGTAAAGAGGATAAATAATAACTAGAAAGGAGCCAGCCTCCTGCAGGGGTAAGGGTATACCGGGCTTCTTGATGGAATGGATAAGGAACAGAAAGCTATAAAAAGAATACAGATGGCAAGTGAAATGAGTCTGCACCACTATGGAAAACCTCTTGTATGTACATACAGCGGAGGAAAGGACAGTGATGTGATGCTGGAGCTTTTCAGGCGATCCGGCATCCCGTTTGAGGTGCATAATAGTCACACTACGGCAGATGCTCCGCAGACAGTACGGCATATCCGGGAGACGTTCTACCGTATGGAACTAGAAGGAATCCCATGCGAGATACAGATGCCTACATACAAGGGAGAGCGGACTAGTATGTGGAAGCTAATCCCGAAAAAACTTATGCCGCCAACAAAATTTGTGCGGTACTGCTGTGAGGTTCTGAAAGAGAATAGCGTAAAAAATAGATACATTGCGACAGGTGTCCGGTGGTCAGAGAGCACAAAAAGAAAGAGCCGCGGGGAGTTCGAGAAGATCGGAAAGACCCGAAAGGATGTCGAGAATTTCAGCACAGTGATGCTGTTGGAAGATAACACCAGCAAGAGGCGCATGACGGAGTTGTGTATGCAGAAGAACACGATGGTAGTGAATCCCATAATAGACTGGACGTATACGGAGATTTGGGAGTTTATTCGTTCCGAAGGAATTGAAGTATGCGATCTCTATGACTGTGGATATGACCGAGTAGGATGCATCGGCTGCCCGATGGCGGGAAAGAAACGGTATCGGGAGTTCGCTGACTTTCCGGCTTACAAAAAACTGTACTTACATGCTTTCGATAGGATGTTGAAGGAACGAACCCGGCGCGGGAAGGAGAGTACCTGGAGCAGCGCGGAGGAGGTCTTCCTCTGGTGGATGGAGGACAATAATATTCCAGGACAGCTGAGCATTGAGGATTTTCCGGAGGTGATGCCATGAAAAAGAGATCACCAGAGCAGGAATTAAATGCATTATGCAGGCATATCCGGCAGGAAATCAAACAATGGGAAAGCATCAACCAATATGGATGCAATGATCCATTCTGGCCGGATGGCATTAATATGAATCTGAAGCGGAATCACATCCTCTATGACAAGCGACGGATAATGGAAATATGCGAAAAATACAATATAGCTCTGCCAGAAGAAATATATCTTCCCACTCCACCAGAAGTAGATGACTACTATATGGCCAGCCTGAAAAATAAACGTAGGATTCAGAGGATTAGTAATGGGGAGAAGTTGACGACAAAGAGGAATAAGTACGACAGTGAGCAGTTGTCGCTGTTCTAAGTTATTTATAATTTCGGTTGTAAATCAAAAATACAGACAGAATCGGCTATAACAGAACAAACGAAGGGAGATCGGATATGAAAAGGATGACAACAATACCGCAGGCAGAACTAATTAAGTGCACGAACTGTTCATCATATGATGTATGTTTCGGGGATGAATGTGGTGTTATTAGTTATGCTATTGAGGTTTTAAAACAATACGAGGACACCGGCCTCACCCCGGAGCAGATCCGGGAGCTGACGGAGCGGGATACGGCTATGGAGATAAACGAGATACACGTTGATGAATATTATTGCCCTGCTTGCGGAGCAGAAAACAATTGCGATCAGGATGTAGTGGAAGATAACTTTTGTCCGAGGTGTGGACAAAGGATTAAAGTGCGGGAGGACTGACATGCGAGAAATATTATTCCGTGCAAAGCGGATATATAACGGTGAGTGGGTAGAAGGATTTTATCAGAACAGATTTGATGTTAATGAAGATATAGAGCATCTTATATTTTGGAGAAAAAGTTACACTGTATGGGAATACGCAAAGATTGATCCTGACACCCTCTGCCAGTACACCGGGCTGAAAGACAAGAACGGTAACCGGATATGGGAGAATGATATCGTATCTTGCGAACATGAGAAATACCCAGATGATAATCCATCAGAAGTGTATCCATTGTTACCAGATCCAATAAAATACAAAAGAAATTATGCGGTTGAATTTATCAATACTGGTAGTAGTTACGGGTATCGACTAAGGAATAAATCCATTCATTTTATGATTACAGTGAATGTAATTTATAATCATAAGATTGAAGTCATCGGAAACGCCTTCGACAACCCGGAACTGCTGAAAGGAGAATAAAGATGCAGAAATTAGATATTCAAGAAAATGTTGAAAATACCGAATTAAGAAAATCATTTGTTAACCGTGTTGCAGACATTTTAATGGAATTGAATAAAGAAGCTAAAACAGAAGCTGAAAAAGAGCTGTTATTACTTATTGCTGTCACAGTAAGCGACAATATTGAATTTATTCCGGATGAAGAGGAGGACTGACATGCAGGAATTAGAGAAGATTCTGGAAGAAATTCGGAAAGCATTTGAAGAAAATACAAGAAGTATAGCGGATGAAGATGGGGTTCACCATTTTGTTATTGATGGATTCACAGCTACATACTTAGTGAATAAGATCATCCGCAATCACATGAATGACGGATGGATCCCGGTGGAGGAGCGGTTGCCGGATGATGAGATACCTACACCGAAACTAGTAACGGCATTAGTGCCAGATAGGAAGGCGAGATGGGATACATCTGAAACATTTTCTGTGATTGTTGATACAGATGTATATGATCCGGATTATACAGGAAAATGGGAATTTTACAAGAAAAATGTCATTGCTTGGTGTCCTCTTCCAGAGCCATACCGCCCGGAAAGGAGCGAGGGAGAATGAAGCGTAGCTCAGACAACCGCCGGAGCCCGGCAGAGATCAAGTATGACCTTCAGAGGCATTGCGGAGGGCTTGAGCACGGTAATGCAGACATGACCGACTTCCGGCGTCCGGCGTACTCGGTGCATCATCCTGATATTAGGTATAATGATACTCAAAATACAAGTATAGCGGGCGAGTTGATCCGGGCACAGGGTGAGCAGCTCAGGGAGACACCAGCGGAGTATGTTGAGAGGATATGCGGGAGGAAGGGGATCAAAGATGATAGAGAAAAATCTTAATGATTTGTCCAAACTGAGACAGGAATTAAAGATGTGGGAGGAGTATAAGTCTGTTATTCATGAAAAATCTTTGGAGAAGGGACGAACTGATAACACGGCACAAGAGTTTGTACGTTCTGAAGAAAAAGTGGACAAACTTATTGGAAAAATTCAAAAAGTAATAAATCAATGCCTTGATATTATAAGTGCTATAG
>CALWFS010000072.1 GCA_944377705.1 uncultured Mediterraneibacter sp.
GGACATGGCGGGAGCGGAAAGACAAGTCTTGTCGAGGCAATGCTGTATGTATCAGGCGCCACGAACCGCATGGGCAAGGTCACAGAGTCCAACACGGTCAGTGATTTTGATAAAGAGGAACAGAAACGCGGATTTTCGATCAGCACAAGCCTGATTCCCATCGAGTGGGAAAAAGCAAAGATTAATATCCTTGATACGCCGGGGTATTTTGATTTTGTGGGCGAAGTAGAAGAAGCGGTGAGCGCGGCTGACGCTGCAGTCATCGTTGTATCCGGCAAGGCTGGCGTGCAGGTCGGTACGGAGAAGGCATGGGAACTGTGCGATAAGTACAATCTTCCCAGGATGATCTATGTGACAGAAATGGATGTGGACGATGCAAGCTTCCGTCAGGTAGTGGAAGACCTCACAGCCAGATACGGAAAGAAGATCGCTCCGCATTTCCAGCCGATCCGCGAGAATGAGAAACTGGTGGGATACATCAATGTCATTAAGAACGCGGGACGCAGATACACGGGGATCGGACAGAGAGAGGAGTGCGAGATCCCGGATTACTGCAAACCAAACCTTCAGATCCTCAGAGATTCGCTTATGGAAGCGGTCGCTGAGACCAGCGAGGAATTTATGGAGAGGTACTTCAACGGCGAGGAATTCTCCATCGAGGAGATCCGGGCTGCGATGCGTACAGAGGTTATGGACGGAGATATTGTCCCGGTTGCAATGGGATCCAATGTACAGGCACAGGGCGTTGCAAACCTTCTGTCCGATATCGTAAGGTTCTTCCCCAGTCCGGACAAGAGGACGTGCGCGGGTATCAACCGCAGGACGAACGATATCTTTGAGGCAAACTATGATTTCTCAAAGGCAAAGACAGCATATGTGTTCAAGACAATGGTAGACCCGTTTATCGGAAAATATTCCTTTGTAAAGGTATGCTCCGGAGTGCTCAAGGGAGATGATATCCTTTATAACGCTGATACAGAGGCAGAGGAGAAGCCGGGAAAGCTGTATACCATGTGCGGAAATAAGCCGTCAGAAGTATCCGAGCTGTTTGCAGGCGATATCGGCGCGATCGCAAAGCTCGCCAATACACGGACAGGTGATACGCTCTCCACGAAAGCGACACCGGTGTCCTATGCAAAGACAGATTACTCGGTGCCGTATACATATATGAGATACCGTGTAAAGAATAAAGGAGATGAGGATAAAGTTTCCCAGGCTCTTGCCAGGATGACTGCTGAGGATGTGACGCTCAAAACGGTAAATGACAGCGAGAACCGTCAGACACTGCTCTATGGTATGGGAGACCAGCACCTGGAAATCGCGGCGAGCAAGCTGGCTGCAAGGTACAAAGTAGAGATCGTGCTCGAGACTCCGAAGGTTGCTTTCCGGGAGACGATCCGCAAGACTTCAGATGTGGATATGAAATATAAGAAACAGACCGGAGGACACGGACAGTATGGACATGTCAAAATGAAATTCGAGCCTTCCCATGACCTGGATACGCCGTACATTTTTGAAGAATGCGTAGTAGGCGGCGCTGTTCCGAAGAACTATTTCCCGGCAGTGGAAAAAGGACTCCAGGAGTCCGTAGTGAAAGGACCTCTCGCCGGGTATCCGGTAGTTGGAGTGAAAGCGATTCTCTATGATGGATCCTATCATCCGGTAGATTCTTCCGAGATGGCGTTCAAGACTGCCACCAGCCAGGCGTTTAAGAAAGGCTTCATGGAGGCTTCTCCAGTACTTCTTGAACCGATTGCTTCTCTCAAGGTGACAGTGCCGGATGATTACACCGGCGATGTGATGGGCGATCTGAACAAAAGGCGTGGAAGAGTGCTCGGCATGACTCCGATAGCAGGGGGCAGGCAGGTGATCGAGGCGGACATCCCGATGACAGGATTATTCGGCTACTGCACAGTGCTCCGTTCCATGACAGGCGGACGCGGGACTTATGAATATCAGTTCGCAAGATATGAGCAGGCTCCGTCAGATGTTCAGGAGAAAGAGATCGCTGCAAGGGCATCAGAAGAATAAAAACAGAATAACAGCATAAAAAGCATATGCCCCGGGGAAAAACAGTATTTACTGTTTCATCCCGGGGCATTTTATATATTTCATGCGGACACCTCTGTGACAGCTGCTGACAGCAGTTTCCGGAAGGGGATACTGTATACATCCTTGTGTTCTATGAATAAAAATGCTATAATTGCCGTACTATTTATGCATCAGGGCTGCCGGGTACAGACGGCGCTGCTCTGGGGATCCGCGTTTTTGAAGAACGAGGAGGAAGGGGAAGAAAATGAAGAAAATCAGAACAAAACTGCTGCTCCTGCTTTTGATTATTGCGACGCTTGGGATCTATTACTACATGGCTCTGCCGGCTATCAATATTCATTCGACAGAATGCTGGGTGTTTCTGCTCGTGCTTGGCATCCTCGCCGCGCTGATCTTTATCAAGAAGAAAAATCTGAGCAGGTATGAGCTGAAGGAGTCAAAGGGGCTGAAAGTGATACTCGGTGCGCTCGGTCTTATCGTTATCGTGTATCTAGTGGGAACTCTTTTGTCTTCGCCGATTGTAAATGCAAAGAAGTATCAGCAGTTAATGACAGTGGAGACGGGAGAGTTTGCCACAGATATCGAAGAGCTGTCCTTTGACCAGATTCCGCTTCTTGACAAGGATTCCGCGGAGCTTCTCGGAGACAGGAAAATGGGAAGCATGGTGGACATGGTGTCTCAGTTTGAGGTAGATGAGCTGTATTCACAGATCAATTACCAGGATCGCCCGGTCAGGGTATCCCCTCTGAAATACGCGAGCCTTATCAAATGGTTTACGAACCAGAGCGAAGGGATCCCCGCTTATATCAAGATTGATATGGCGACTCAGAACACGGAGCTTGTCAAGCTGGACGAGGGCATGAAGTATACGACGAGTGATCATTTTAACAGGAACATATACCGTCATCTGAGATTCAGGTATCCCACTTATATTTTTAATAATCTTAGTTTTGAGGTAGACGAGGAAGGTGTACCGTACTGGATCTGCCCTGTGAAAAAGTTTAATATCGGATTGTTCGGCGGCGAGACGATCGGGCGCGTAGTGCTTTGTAATGCCATTACCGGCGAGACACAGGACTATGCTATCGAGGATGCTCCTCAGTGGATCGATCGCGCGTATTCCGCGGATCTGCTCGTACAGCTGTATGATTACTACGGCACACTGAAACATGGATTTTTCAACAGTGTGCTGGGACAGAAGGACTGTCTTCGCACCACGGACGGATACAATTATCTTGCGATCAATGACGACGTGTGGGTCTATACGGGGGTCACGTCGATCACCGGAGACCAGTCCAATGTGGGATTTGTGCTTATGAATCAGCGGACCATGGAGACACGGTTCTATGAGGTGGAAGGCGCCACAGAAGCTTCGGCGATGTCGTCTGCTGAAGGGCAGGTACAGAATCTGCACTATACAGCCACATTCCCGCTCCTTCTTAATATATCCGGGGAGCCGACTTATTTTATCGCACTGAAGGACGATGCGGGGCTGGTGAAGAAATATGCGATGGTAAATGTACAGAAATACCAGATCGTGGCGATTGGAGATACAGTGAGCGAATGCGAGGAGAATTACAACACTCTGATGTACGAAAACGGGATCAGGCAGACCCCGGAAGACACCCGGGATGTGGAGAGCGTCACAGCCAGGATCACAAAGATCGCCCAGGGCGTTGTAGACGGAAATTCTCACTACTATATCATGGTGGAGGGATCGGATGCGATCTTCGATATACCGGTCGTGGATTTCATTGATATTATCCGCTATGACGTGGGGGATGAGGTCACCATTGAATACAAAGAAGGTGAGAAGAGCAATACCGTTCTGTCTGTGAATGGGACAGAGAGAGAGCCTTCGGAAGAAGCTGAATAATATGGCAGAATAAAAAAGGAAGTGCAGTTTGGTTTGACTGTACTTCCTTTTTCAGGCAAAAGCCTGTTTGTGTCAAAATGTTTTCCCCTGGATCAGCATATCACATTGCAGTCGTGGGAATCTATACCTGGAATATCTTTCTTCTCTGCGCTGACGCTGAGATAGAAATCGATATTGTTTTCAGTAGAAATCTTGTTTAACTTCTGGAGGAAAGCTGCAAGGCTTTCGAGGGTAATGTTTGCCTGTTTTAACACGCTGTCGATAAAGATTGCTTCAATATCATGATTACCGGCTGCCATGCCGTAAAGGAAACCTACGAATTCTTCGAGTGTGAGGATATCTGGATAATCAGCCATACGGATCACGCGGATATTAAAGTCCACAGTGTATGTATCCTTAGGGCTCTTTTTGATCAATACCACATTTCCGTTAGATGTCTTGACCTTTTCGTTTGCAAGGTCGATCATTTTCTGTGTCTTTCCACTGCCTCTTGGACCTGTTACTAAATTTACCATGGCGAATCTCTCCTTTATGTAATTATTGTTTGAGACTTTCACCTCTCAACTGTTAAACCCATTATACACCATATGTATGTAGGGAACAACTAAAAATAAGATAAAAAAATAAAATTTTTTGAGCAATCTGCCCATAACATCTGCAGGAACCAGAGATACTGTACTTTATCACCTGATTGAAAAGAAAGGAGATAATGAGAAATGTTCTCAAATAATGTATTGCAAAGGGATCGCGGATGTGATACCATTTCATTAATTGAAAACCATTCTCAAAAATATGGAGGAATCATGTCAACAGAAGTATTGTCATATTTTCTGAAAAACAGCGATCAGAGGCTGCGGCTGGGATTCCAGATTGTCCTGCAGTGTGCCCCGTTTTTGAAAGGTCTTAAAATTTCCTGCGTCATATCAGTTGATGCCAAGCTCTATGGATGGCTTTCTGAGATGTTTTCGGATATGGATATTTCGTATCACAGGATTTCCTGTTCGGATGGAAGATGCCTTGTCCTGTTTTATCGGCCGGAAGAACTGGAAAAATACCTGAGGCAGCCCGGTGTATGTGAACTGATACAGAAGTACGGGTACACGGATATGCGCGTGGACAGGGTCCTTGCGCATTTGTCTGAACGGATCAGGATGTCCGCCCGGAGAGGTATGGCCTTTCCCCATGAGATCGGGGTGTTTCTCGGGTACCCTCTGAGTGATGTAAAGGGCTTTATCGAAAATGAGGGAAAAAAATATCTGATGATCGGATATTGGAAGGTGTACAGCGATCCTGCGGGAGCGAGGATGGTCTTCAAGGAATATGACCGGGCAAAAGACCGGGCGGTCAATGAATTCCTGACCGGAAAAAGTATCCGGGAAATAGCCCTGTGATCAAAGATTGGAGGAGAAGAAATGAGTGTATCAGTAGTATATTGGAGTGGAACAGGGAATACTCAGGTTATGGCAGAGGCTGTGGCTGAGGGCATCTGTGAGGCGGGCGCGCAGGCAGAGGTGATCGAAGTCGGGAATGCCTCCGCGGCGACCCTTGCATCTGAAAGTGCATTTGCGCTCGGCTGTCCGTCCATGGGAGCAGAACAATTAGAAGAATCAGAGATGGAGCCTTTTGTAGAAGAACTGGAGCCGCTTGTGTCCGGGAAAAAGATCCTGCTCTTCGGATCTTATGGCTGGGGGGACGGAGAGTGGATGAAAGACTGGGCAGAGCGTATGAAAAATGCCGGGGCTGTCCTCGTGCGGGAAGAGGGCGTGATCGCAAACGACGCGCCTGATGATGAGGCTCTGGCAGAGTGCCGCGCTGCGGGAAAGGAACTGGCTACAGGATAGGAAGCGTAAGGTATTGACAAATTCTCTCCGGAGTGCATATGATAGGATACCGATAAAAATTATCGACATACAGAATACGGCAACGGAGGGAAATTATGAATCAGAATACTTTGCTTGGAATATTAATACCATTTGCCGGGACAGCGCTGGGCTCGGCGATGGTATTTTTCATGAAAAAGGAGATGGACAGACGGCTGGAAAAAATGCTGCTGGGATTTGCGTCCGGCGTGATGATGGCGGCATCCGTCTGGTCTCTCCTGATACCTGCCATTGATATGGCGGAACAGGAGGGGGGAATCGCCTGGCTGCCGCCCGCAGTGGGGTTTCTTCTGGGAATGGGTTTCCTGCTTATCCTTGATACATTGACTCCGCACCTGCATTACACAGATGATAAACCAGAGGGCGTTCCCGCTCATTTAAAAAAAACGACCATGCTTGTCCTTGCCGTCACTCTGCATAATATCCCGGAAGGGATGGCTGTCGGCGTGACCTTTGCGGGTGTACTTGCAGACAATACGGCGATGACTCTTGCGGGAGCGTTCGCCCTTTCCATCGGGATCGCGATTCAGAACTTCCCTGAGGGAGCGATCATATCCATGCCCCTTAAAGGTCAGGGACTGTCAAAGAAACGGTCATTTGTGTATGGAGCTCTGTCCGGGATCGTGGAACCGGTCGCGGCTCTTATCACGATCCTTTTGACCGGGCTGGTCGTGCCATTGCTCCCGTATCTGCTGTCATTTGCGGCAGGAGCCATGATTTATGTGGTAGTAGAAGAACTGATACCGGAAGCGCAGACAGGCGAACATTCCAATATCAGCACCGTGGGAGTGGCTGTGGGATTTGTGCTCATGATGATACTGGATGTGGCATTAGGGTAGGTAAATCTGGATTTATCGGGGAGCCTGGGGTTGAGTAAAGCGGACGAAAACACCGAAGCAATATATCGAAGACGTATTCAGAGCGTGTGTGGGGGTGGCTTCGGCTCCGCTCCACGAGGCAAGTAAAACTATAAAATCCGGCACTATGCTAAGAGCAGAAATTGGCAGGGGGCAACTCGCCTTCGTCTCAGACAATCCCCCTGCCAATTTCAACGCATAGTTCCGGATTTTAAGTTTTACTAAGCCTCATTCCGAAGTCACCTCAGTCACCCCTACACACGCTCTGAAAGGTTTTCGCAAAGGCGCTCCGCTGTTTTCGGACGTTTTTCCGCCTCTCGTCCTCACATACAAATCCAGATTTACTTCTCGTGTATTTGAATATCCCCGGATTCTGCGGTGAATTCTATTTTTTTATCTCGGCCGCCATCTGATGTGAAGGTCATTTCCCCGGTGTTTGGTAAGGAGAGCCTGCCGGGGATGTCAGCGAAGAGTGTGATCTCTCCGAATTCGGTCACAAGATCAAAGGAGTAATCTTCTGCATCGCTGAGTACGAATACTGTGTCTCCGAATTCGTTTACCCCGTTCAGTGTCTCAAGACCGCTGGCTGCAAAATAGAGGCTGCCGGACTCTATGGTCAGATCCGCCGAGCGCACTGTCATGCCCTGCAGCGATGCATCTCCATAATTAGCAGTGAGCACGAGAGTGTTAATTGAGGATTCCTGTGTTTCGATGGTTCCGGAAGCGGCTGTGATCTCTGTGTCAGTGAAGCTGCATCCTTTTATGCCAAGGTCTCCGTAGTCCAGGTAGATTTCCGAGGTATCCGCGGTTATATTCTCCATGTCCAGATTTCCGAAATCCAGGTAAATATCCGCTGTACCGGCGCTGATGTCTTTCATGTCCAGGTCGCCGTACTCCAGGTTCAGAGTGAGGGTATCCGCAGAGAATCCGCTTACATCCATGTTACCGAAATCGCTGCTGATGTCAACGTCAGAGTAGGCCGCGCCTTCCGGAAGATACAGGCGGATCACGGGATCAGAGAGGCTGGACCGGAATCCCATATCGAGAAATATTCCGCCGGATATACCCCCTTTCTGGCTGATTGTGAGAGTATCGCCTGAGATGTTCCATACAGGTTCTGCTTCATTTCCGTCCAGGGAGTATTCCAGGTAGGAGGAATCGTCCTCTGAAGGGAGAAATTCGATATCAGCCTCAGATCCCATGTCAATTTTAATTTCTGAAAAGTTATCAAGCTTCGTCTTTTTCAGGATATAGGGCTCATTTTCGGAGGAGGCGGAGCGGATGCCGTCCCTTGTGATCTGGATCCCGAACCAGCCGCCGGCAGAGATTCCTGCCGCTGCGGCGAGGATGCCTGCGCCCATGCAGCAGGCTGATATGATCAGGATATTTCTAGTTGTTTTTTTCATGTTTTTTACCCCCTTTTGTCATTTTACCAAGAGATACAGATGCTTTTCTGATACACCATTTGAACAGCAGGATCACTCCATATACAATGAGGAGCCCGATTCCGCTGGCAAAGAGCCCCAGACCGATGTTGCACAGTCCGTCACCCACAGAGTGGAACAGGACTGCGATCCCGCCAAAGAGGCTGAGGATCCCTGAAGCTATAAACGCAATGGCGGAGACCGCCACGGTGAAAAGAACGATCCCTGCGCAGAGAAGAATGACTGCAAAAACGATCAGTGTGCAGATGGCAAAAGGGACAGTGACCGGCGCCGAGCAAAGGGCAAGGACCGCGATCCAGAGGGCGGATAAGCCCCGCTTCACAGTCCTGGGTTTTTCTTTGATATTCTGGGCGGCCAGATCCATGATCAATTCTTTTGCCGCTTCTTCCGGACTGCCGAGATCTGAGACCGCCTGCTGTTCGTTTTCCGGTCCTGCCTCCGCGAAATATTCTTCAAAATATTCGATTGCCCTGTCATAGTCCTCCTTTGGAAGGCGGCGCAGGTTGTGGGCAAGTATTTTCATGTATTCTGTCTTAGTCATTTGAGTTCCCTCCTTTTACAATATCGTCAATAATGAATTTGTACTCTTCCCATTCTTTCAGAAGCTCTGCCTGCCGCTGTCTTCCTTCCGGGGTGATCCGGTAGTATTTGCGGTTGCGTCCCTGGTACTGCTGGTCATAGGTTACAACGAAATGGCTTTCCTGGAGCCGTTTCAGGATCGGGTAGAGCGTGGAATCCTTTGTGTTGGATGCTCTTTTGATGATCTGGCTGATCTGATAGCCGTATGCATCTCCTTCTGCGATGACAGACAGCACGAGGAAGTCCATCATGGGAGTGTTAAGTGTAAACGTCATAACATCATTCCTCTCCATATATAAATTTGAAATATATATTTTATTCGAAC
>CALWFS010000073.1 GCA_944377705.1 uncultured Mediterraneibacter sp.
AAGCAAATCAGCGTATTTGGAGGGGACTTTCAGCATATTTGGGGTTTACTTTTTAATGGGGGAGCGGGTATACTGTTAGGGTAGTGTTTTCACCGCGGGGTGACCCGGAACTGAAAACGGCGCCTTTCCCGGAAGCAGAGCTGACCGGCGCAAAGGGGAATTGAAAAAGGAGTTTTAGCATGGCAGAAATGATTTGGAACGCAGCGGTGATGGTCTATGATTTTATCATGGACAATATCGTTATCATTAACATCATCTTCGCGCTGATCATCGTCTTTTTCCAGAGAAGGTCCCCCCAGACCGTCTGGACATGGCTGCTTCTGCTGTATTTTATACCGATCCTGGGATTTATCCTGTATCTGGTCATCGGGCAGGATTTTCACAAGAGCAGGATGTTTAAGGCAAAAGAGATCGAAGGCGAGCTGAAGTATGCGGTGCGGAGGCAGGAGGAAACGATCTATCACAAAAGGCTCAGGCTGGCAAATCCTGAGATGGCAAGGTTTAAGGATCTGATCCTCTATAATCTGGAGGCGGGCGAGGCGGTCCTGACAGATAACAATGATATCAGGATCTACACCGACGGCAAAGCAAAATTCCGCACGCTTATGGAAGAAATGAAGCAGGCAAAGCGATATATCCATGTCCAGTATTACATTATCCGAAATGACGAACTGTGGCAGGAGATCGAGAAAGTTCTGATTCGGAAAGTGCATGAGGGTGTGGAGGTGCGCGTGCTCTTTGACAGCATGGGCTGCCGTACGATGAAGAACAGGGACTGGGAGCGCCTGGAGAGAGAAGGGATTCAGGTGGCGGAGTTTTTCCCCGCGCTTTTAGGGAAACTCCAGCTTCGTGTCAATTACCGAAACCACAGGAAAATCGTGGTCATTGACGGAAGGATCGGTTTCGTCGGAGGTTTTAATGTAGGCAGGGAATATCTCGGCAGAGAGAAGAAATTCGGATACTGGCGTGATACCCATCTCTGCATCGAAGGAGCGGCGGTGACATCGCTGGCAGTGCGGTTTGTCCTGGACTGGAATTATGCGTCCAGGGAAAACCTGTTCCTTGAAGATAAGCTTTTTGAGATCCCGGAATATGTCCGGAAAGGACGGGATCCGGTGCAGATCATATCCAGCGGTCCGGACTCGCAGATCAAGACCATTCATGACAATTATTTAAGGCTGATCCACAGCGCAAAGGACCATGTGTATATCCAGACGCCGTATTTTATACCGGACGAATCCATTCTGGACGCGCTGAAGATCGCCAGCAGGTCCGGGATCGATGTGCGTATCATGGTGCCCTGTAAGCCGGACCATCCGTTTGTCTACTGGGCGACATACTCTTACATAGGAGACATGGTCGCGGCAGGGGCGAAATGTTATGTGTACAATAATGG
This sequence comes from uncultured Mediterraneibacter sp., assembly GCA_944377705.1. Classification (GTDB taxonomy): domain Bacteria; phylum Bacillota; class Clostridia; order Lachnospirales; family Lachnospiraceae; genus Mediterraneibacter. The sequence goes on from CALWFS010000073.1 coordinate 1,397, forward strand.
ATTCCTGCACGCGAAGACGCTGAGCGTTGACGGCATGGTGGCATGCGTGGGAACAGCGAACATGGATATCCGCAGCTTTGGACTGAATTTTGAAGTCAACGCTGTCATTTACAGTGAGCGGACTGTACAGCGACTGGAACGGGCGTTTGAAAATGATATGACACAGTGTACTCATGTGACGAGAAAGGTTTATGATGAGAGAAGCCTGGTCATCAGAGCGAAAGAACAGTTCTCGAGGCTTTTGTCCCCCCTGCTGTAAGCGGGAGGCGTCACAGCGGCCGGGAGTACGGTCAGACAGGATTATCAGACCGGCGCAGCCGCGCCGGAGCAGATAAAATACAATACAACTATGTTATAAAAGGAGAAAAAGAAATGAAAAAAAAGATCATCGCAATTATGTTTGCCGCAGTTTTAGCCGGCGCGCTGCCGGGGTGCAGCAGCGCGGAGCTGTCCAACGAATATGTGACAGTGACCCAGTATAAAGGGCTGGAAGTGTCTAAGGTGGAAAAGACAGAGGTGACTGACGATCAGGTAGAGCAGGCAATTCAGACAAACCTTCAGAGCGCAGCCGAGAAAGTGCCTGTCACGGACCGCGCGGCAGAGATGGGCGACTGGGTCAATATTGATTTTACAGGATATCTGGATGGCGTGGCATTTGACGGCGGTACCGCCCAGGCGCAGGATCTCCAGCTCGGGGCAGGCGGATACATCGGAGCATCGGGAGACTATGCGGGCTTTGAAGACCAGATCGCGGGCCATCAGACAGGGGAAGAGTTTGATATCACGGTGCAGTTCCCGGATGACTATACCTCGGATATGGCTGGCAAGGTGGCTGATTTTCATATTGTGCTCAATGAAATCTATACAGAAAACATCCCGGAACTGACAGATGAGTGGGTAAAAGCCAACATCGAAGGGACAGATACCGCAGACCAGTATCGTGCTGATATGAAAGAGCAGTTGGAGGACCAGGCGGAACAGGCAGTGCAGGCGCAGTTAAAAAGCTCTGTTCAGACCGCGCTTATGGATAAGATCGAAGTAGAAAAATATCCGGAAGATGCTGTTAATGAGCAGGTACAGCAGATGGAAGATTACTATACGCAGATGGCTGCCATGTATGGCGTTGAACTGTCGGAGTTTATTGAGACCTATCTCCAGACGACAGAAGATGATTTCCACGCAAGGCTCGAAGAGACGGCACAGGAGACAGTGGCTCTGAATGAGGCGGTCAAGCTAATCGCAGAAAAGCAGAAACTAGTGCCGTCTGACGAAGAGTATGAGGAGAAGATCAAAGAGTATGCAGAGCAGGCGGGCGTGGAAGATGTGGATGCCTATAAGGAGCAGGTGGGAGAAGACGTGCTCAAAGATGCCATCCTGATGGATATAGTGACAGACTATCTGGTGGAGGAGTGCGTACAGGTAGAGGAGTCAGATACAGCGGAGTAGGCTGACAGATGAGAACGAATAATCACTGAAAAAGAAAAGGAGGAAAATGGAATGAAGCTGGAAAATGACAGGCTCTGTGTGGAGATCACAGAGCAGGGGGCGGAAGTGACAAGGATCTATGACAAAAAGAAAGATACAGAGCTTCTGTGGAACGGGGATCCCGCATACTGGAAGAGACATTCCCCGATCCTATTCCCGAATGTGGGAAAGACGTATCACAATACAGTGTGTATTAACGGGATACAGTACCCCACCTCCCAGCATGGCTTTGCAAGAGACAACAGATTCAAATGCGTCAGAGAGACAGCGGATACGGCTTCTTTCCTGTTCTCCTCCACGGAAGAGACAAAAGAGGTGTACCCCTTTGATTTCGACCTGACTGTCACATACAGGCTTGAGGGAAATTCGCTTCTGGTAAAATGGGAGGTGCAGAACACCGGGGAAGAAGAGATGTGCTTTACCATCGGCGGGCATCCTGCATTCTGTTTTGCGGATGCGGCAGATGAAAAAAAGGACTATATCCTGAAATTTCCGGGGAAAAGTTGTCTGGACTATATTCTGATCAATCCTGCGGAGCTGGCGGCGGATACAGAGAAGGTGTACAAGCTGGAGCTGGAGGACGGGCGCTGCCCGCTGACAGAGGAAATGTTTAAAAACGATGCCCTGATCTTTGACCGTGGGCAGATCAGCGAGGTGTGGCTCTGCCATAAGGATGGCACGCCCCGCGTGGGGATGAAGTGCCAGGGTTTCCCGAATTTCGGTATATGGTCGGTAAAAGACGCTCCCTTCGTGTGCCTGGAGCCCTGGATGGGAAGGTGTGATGATATCGGATTTGACAGGGAGCTTTCAGAGAAGCCGAATGTTAATAAAGTGCCGGCAGGCGGTATATTCGAGCAGAGCTATGTCATTGTGGCAGGCTGACTGCGCCGGGACGTCCTTCTGTCAGATAAGAAAAAATGCCGTGAACAGGTCACGGCATAATAAAACAAACTGCTGTCAAAACTAAGACATAAGAAAATTCAGCGAGCCGGGCGGGTTATCTGTCCCTTTTTCCAAAAGGGAGACCAGCCCGGCTATTGTATTCTCTACTTCTTCTCTGGAAGATGGGATCAGAGTGTTATCCATCTTCACTGTCAGCACGATCAGTACGATCTCAGCGAGAGCATCCGGATTGTCAAAAGAAATTTCGCCCTTATCGATTCCCTGGCGTATGATCTCAGCCAGGACCGGTTTCAGCTCTGTGATCAGATGGTTCAGGTATTTCTGGTGGAGAAAGGATTCTTCCTGAGCTCCGGCCCCCCTGCCTTCCCTGGATCTTAAATACTCAGAAGAAGAATTCCTGCAGGCCTGGAAGATCATCGCCATTCTGGTAAATGGGGGGATCTCTGTCTGGGCAGAGAGCTTTTTAGCGGTGGTCAGCGGCTTTTCGTAGTTTCGCTCGATCAGTGCGTCCAGGATCGCGTCCTTGGACGGGAAATAGTAATAAATGCTGCCCTTTCCGATCCCGGCGGCCTGCGCGATCTCGCTGACAGAGATCGTCTGGAGGTTCCTGCTTTTCAGAAGCTTCTGCAGAGAGTCAAGTATAAGTTCGTATTTTTGAGATTGTGCTGCCATGATTACCGCCTCTTTTATGTTCTGTAATAGTATGAATCTGCCCTGGTGACATTTACACTTAAGTATAACATATCACAAAGAAAAGGACTACTGATCAAAACACACAAAAAATTGTCTGAAAATTACATTTATTTTGATAATGGTGCGAGTTGACCGATGGTCGAAATGATGATAATCTAACGGAAGAAAAGAGATGACCAGCGGTCGAAAAAAGGAGAACGCGGTCGAAAAAAGGAGGAAGTTATGACCTACGCAGATATGTTTTCAAAAGTAAAAGGAATGCTCATGGGCGCTGATGTGAGCGACATACACGAGCATCTGGCTTATCAGTTTAACATCACAGGCGAGGCAGAAGGAATATTTTATGCAGAGGTAAAAGACGGCCAGCTCTTTGTGGAGCCCTATGAATATTTTGACCGTGACGCGATGTTCACATGTTCGGCAGAGACGCTGTTTAAGATTGCGGAAGGAAAGACAGATCCCATCCTGGCGGTGACGCTCGGAAAGCTGAAGGTGGAAGGGAATATTGACAAGGCGCTCAGGCTGAAAGACCTGATCAACAGCAAGAAAAAAGCAGCAAAATAAACAGGCGTGGCAGCAGCCTGACAGCATTGCCGGTCAGGAACAGATTCTGACAGCGCAGGGGCAGTACAGAAAGGGAGATGTTTAGAAGATGGGCAGGATATTGAAGACAGCGGCGGCTCTTCTGGGAGCGGCAGCCGCGGCAGAGGCGGTGGGAAGCGCCTACCTTTACAGAAGGACAATGATCCGCTATAACGCAAAGACAGAACGGACGATGAAGATGTCCGGCGTGGACTGGGAAAAGTATATCCCTGTGATGAAAGAGCGCAGGGAATGGATGATGCAGCAGCCCCATGAGGATGTGTGGATCACTTCCCACGACGGCCTGAGGCTTCACGCTACATATTTCAAAGGCGATGAAGGGAACAAGGCAGTCATCTGCTTTCACGGATACACGAGCGAAGGTCTCAATGACTACGGCAGCCTTTCCCATTATTACCTGAAACATGGGTTTCGCATGCTCCTGATCGATGAAAGGGCTCATGGGAAGAGCGAGGGAGAACACATTGGTTTCGGCAATATGGACCGTCTGGATGGGCTGCGCTGGGCAGAGTGGATGGTGAAAACGGCGGGAGAAGATGTTCAGATCGTTCTCCACGGCAACTCAATGGGAGGCGCGACGGTCTGTATGATGAGTGGCCTGGATCTTCCGCCCCAGGTCAAAGGTATTATATCAGACTGCGCGTTTACTTCTATGAAAGAAGTATTCACCCATGTGCTTCACAGTATGTATCATATCCCTGCATTCCCCATGCTGCAGATTGCAGACTTGGCGAATAAGAGGAAGGTTGGCTACGGGCTGGATGATGTAAGCTCCGCCAGAGAAGTCAGGAAAGCGAAAGTACCGTTCCTGTTCATCCATGGAGATCAGGATGTATTCGTCCCCTGCTGGATGACAGAGGAGATTTACAGAAACTGCGCGTCCCCGAAGACAAAGCTCATCGTCAAAGGAGCGGGACACGGAGAGAGCTGCTATAAGGATACAGAAGGCTATGAGAAGGCGATGGATTCATTTATAGGAGGAGTCATAAAATGATGAAGACGAGGAAGGGATACAAAGTATATCCGCTGACGGTTGCACAGAAATTCCATCTGTATTATCTGCCGTTCTGCCCGACAGCGGCAGTCCTGAATATCGGGACGAGCCTGACCATCGAGGTGGAGCTGGACTGGGACGTGCTCAAACAGTCTATTAATAAGGCGTACGAGAGATGCGAGGGCATGCGTGTGCGCCTGGCTCAGGACAAGGAAGGCAATTACTATCAGTATGTTGTAAAGCATGAAGATCAGGAGATCGAGTTTGTAGATTTTACAGGCAAGACAATGGAAGAAGCTGAGGCGACCATGAAGGCATGGACGAGAGTGCCCTTTAAGATGACAGATACCCGGCTTACGAGGATTGTCATGATCAAGATGCCGGACGGTTTTAACGGAGTGTACTTCCTGGGACATCATATGATCGTTGACGCTCAGTCTCTGATCGCTTTCCTCAAAGACATCATTGAGCTGTACTGTAATGCAAAATATGAGGGAGTTCCTTATCCGAAGGACATGGCATCTTACCTGGAACAGCTTGAGAAGGATCTGGCATATGAAGCGGGAAGCAAGGCGCAGCAGAGAGACATTGAGTACTTTCAGAAGGAGATCGAGAAGGGAGAGCCGATCTTCAGCGGCATTACCGGCAGGGATAAGCTGGAGGCCGCAAGAGAGATGTTCAAGAACCCCGAGCTTCGCACGGCATTCAGCGCATCCGGTGACACCGCGTCTGCGCTGGATATCTTCCACCTGGAGGAAGAGCCCACGAAGCGTCTCATGAACTTCTGTGAGAAGTATCATGTTTCCCTTGCGTGTCTGCTTCTCATGGGGCTGCGCACCTACCTTCAGAAAATGAACGGCTTTGAGGACGTATCCATCAATAATGCCATTGCAAGGCGCGCCACCCTGAAAGAGAAAAAATGCGGTGGAACAAGAATCCATTCCTTTCCGATCCGCACCATCTTTCCGGAGGATATGAAGTTTATCGACGGAGTCTACGCAATCCGCGATAAGCAGAATGAGTATTTCCGCCATGCGGACTATGACCCGACAGCATATTTTGCATACCGATCAAAGACGTATCCCCAGCCTCATGCAGGGCTTACATACGAGCAGATCTCTCTGACCTATCAGCCGCTGACACTCAAGGAGAAGGGGCTGGATCAGCTGGGAGACATCCGCTACAAAACAAAATGGTATCCGAACGGGACATGCCCGCAGGCAATGTACCTGACCGTAATGCACCGTCCGGAGGACAATGGTCTGGACTTTAATTTTGAGCATCAGATCAAGGCAGTGTCCGGGGATGAGCTGGAGTATCTGTATTACTATCTGTGCAGGATCATGTTCAAGGGCGCGGAAAATCCGGATCTGACGATCGGAGAAATTATAAAGTTAGTTTAAAAAAGGAGAGAGGATCATGTTTGAGAAATTAGTGAATATCATCTGTAATTATGTGGAAGCGGAGCCGGAGAATATCCATCCGGAATCACGTTTTATGGAGGATCTGGGATTCACGTCCTTTGACTTTATGAGCATGCTTGGTGAGATTGAGGATGAGTTCGATGTAGAGGTAGAGCAGACAGAGGCGGTGAATATCCGCACTGTACAGGAAGCGGTTGATTATCTTGAGAAGCTGGCCGCTGAAAATGAATAGAGTTCCCGTATAACCTTGTATTTCAGTTCCCCGAAGAGCTGCGGGGACAGTTGATCCTGCGCCCGGCAGGTGCAGAGAAAGGAATGTGAAAATATGCTTTGCAGTACCGTCCGTGAGATCCTGGTCAATACAGAGAAAAGGTATGGACCGGAAGACGCGATCCGCTATAAAAAAAGTAAGAATGAAATCGAATCGAAAACCTATACACAGCTGAGAGAAGACAGTGAAAGCTTCTCAAATGTACTGAAAGACCTGGGCGAGCAGGGAAAACATATCTCGGTCATCGGCCTGACCTCTTATGCATGGCTTGTGACTTATTTCGGTACAGTCAACAGCGGAAGCGTTGTTGTGCCCCTGGATGTAAATCTTCCGGCAGAGGATGTGTGCGATCTGATCGCGCGCTCTGACTCGACTGTGCTTGTATACGATGAGGCGAGGAAAGACGTGGCGGCTATTGCAAAGGAACGCTGTCCTCAGCTTGAGACGCTGATCTCCATGCAGCAGGCGGAGCATGACGCTCATGCATATTCTTTTTGGAAGCTGCTGGGAGAGCATGCGGGAAGCTTTGAATATGTGCCGGATCCGGATCAGCTCTGCACGATCATGTTCACATCCGGTACGACAGGAAAGAGCAAGGGCGTGATGCTGACTCACAGAAATGCAGCGGAAAATGCCACATGCCTTGACATGAAGATTCCGGAGCGCACGGTTATTATGACTGTGCTCCCTATTCATCACGCATACTGTCTGAGCATGGATATCCTGAAAGGGACTTCTCTGGGCGCGGTCATCTGCATCAATGATTCTCTGATCCGCGTGGCGAAAAATATCAAGCTCTTTAAGCCGGAAATGATCCTGATGGTCCCGCTCATGATCGAGACGATGGCAAAGAAGCTGGAAGAGGCTTCCCTGCTCCCTGCGAAGATCGTGAAGAGCCAGGTGTTCGGAAAGCAGTTCCATACGATCTGCAGCGGCGGGGCTTATCTTGATCCGTCGTACATCGATATGTTTAAGAAATATGATATCGTGATCCAGCAGGGATATGGAATGACAGAGTGCGCGCCTGTCATCAGCGTGAACCAGAGCTGGAATATCCGCCCGGATTCTGTCGGACAGCTTCTGCCTAACTGCGAGGCAAAGACCGTGGATGGAGAGCTCTGGGTACGGGGCAGCAGTGTGATGCAGGGGTACTACAAGATGCCGGAAGAGACAGCGGAGACTCTGGAGGATGGCTGGCTGAAGACCGGG
>CALWFS010000074.1 GCA_944377705.1 uncultured Mediterraneibacter sp.
CTCTACCAACTGAGCTAATCGCGCCTATTCACTTTTGTTATCCACCCTAACGGATAACGCAAGTGATATTATATACGACAGTTTTTAAAAATGCAAGCATTTTTTTACATATTTTAAGGTTTTCGCATATTTTTTTTATCATCCCCGTGACAGAATCCGCAATTTAGGATCTTGCACACCTCCTGCATGGATTTTCTGATGCACAAAAACTGCCTGTTCAGGCACGGCCGGCAGTATAATAGTTCTTTTACACAGGTTTTCCATCTTTTTCTCCTCACCAGCATTTCTCTCCCCCCGATAAAATATATCCTATTATATGCGGGGAAGGCGCAAATGGTGCACGGTCTCACCTGCGCACGGCGATCAGTTTGTTGATCGGGTTCCCCCTCTGAGAAAACTTTTCTTCATACTCGGTCATGATATTGTCTTTGTTCATTTCTTCATTGTGGTGCAGGTCATAAGTAAATGCCTGCACGGTCCATGCCGCCTCTTTGATCTGCTCCAGAGAAAAATTAAAAAGCGCTGTATTGTCCGTCTTAAATTCTACAAGGCCTCCCTGGAGAAGCACTTTCTCGTATCTTTCCAGAAATTCAACGGACGTAAGACGCCGTTTTGCATGCCGCGCCTTTGGCCACGGATCGGAAAAGTTCAGATAGATCCGCTCTACTTCTCCCTCCGCGAACACATCCGCGACATTCCTCGCATCCATGCACACGAATCTCACATTTTTCAGATCCCGGAACTCCTCTGTATCAAACTTTTCCACTGCCCGCAGCAGCACACTGGAATAGCGTTCGATGCCGATAAAATTTATATTTGGATGTGCCTTCGCCATATTCAGGATAAAGCGTCCTTTTCCCATACCGATCTCAATGCGGATCGGTCTTTTATTACCAAAGACCTGGCGCCAGCATCCCCTCTGGTCTTCCGGTCTTTTTATCACAACGGGATGAGCCTGGACCGCGCTCTCGGCCCTCGGTATATTTCTCAGTCGCATGAATAGTCCTCCCCTTATTTAACAAAACTAGAAACATGTTCCTTGGGAACTATATCATAATAGCATGAAAACTGCTTATATGTGAACCATTATAACGATTTCTTTACTTGCTTTTTTTAGGAAAAGGTGTATGATAAAGTGTGTTAGCATTTTCTCACAAAGAGGAGGCTTTTTATGGACTCTATTGTAAACAAATTGACGGAAATCGAAGATGCCGCATCCGCTATCGTTGCGCATGCCGAAACTCAGAAAGAAGTCCTGGACAAGGAATTCGATGAAAAACGCAGGGCTTTTGATGAAGATCTGGAAAAAAAGACGCAGGCGCGTATCAATGCCATCCGGGATGAGCTGGAGAAGAATACTTCAGGTATCCTTGACAGCCAGAACGGAGCGAGCACTGAAACGATCCGAAAACTTCAAAAAGAATACAAAGAAAGGCATACTGAGTATGCCCATGAAATCCTAAAGCGGATCACCGAGGTGTAGCCTATGGGAAATTTACTTGAATACAGCGGGATTGTGACGAAAATCCGTGCCATGGAGGCAAAGCTTTTATCGCCGGAACAGTTCACTGAGATTGCGAATCTGGGCAGTGTCCCCGAGATCGCTGACTATCTCAAAAAGAATACCGCTTACGCGGGCGTGCTGGATACGCTGGAAGAGCACCAGATTCACAGGGGAAACATAGAGAAAGTACTGGTTCAGTCCCTCTACCATGATTACACAAAAATCTACAGGTTCTGCGGGCAGAAGCAGCGGCGATTCATGAAACTGATCCTGAAGAATTATGAGATCGACCTGATCAACTACTGTCTGCGCATTGTGATCAACAGGTACAGGCAGCCGTTTGACCTGAATTACAAGCGTGCGTTCTTTGACAGGTACTCTCAGATTTCCATAGAGAAACTTATCACTTCCCGCACAACAGATGAACTGGTCGAGAATCTCAAAGGTACAGAATATTATGCTCCGCTCAAAAAGCTGAAGGACTCACAGAATGTCACACTGTACGATTACAACCTGACCCTGGACCTTTATTTCTACACTTCCACGTGGAGAGAACAGAAAAAGATCCTGAAGAAACAGGATCTTGAGCTTTTTATGCGGGACCGTGGTTCAAAGATCGATCTTCTGAATCTCCAGTGGATTTACCGGGCGAAAAAATATTATAATATGAAGCCCGCTGATATTTACCTGATGATCATCCCGATCCACTATAAACTGTCCACAGATCTGGTCAAGGAGCTGGTAGAAGCTGCCGGTCTGGAGGAATTTGAGGCAGCCGTGGCGAAAACAAGCTACTCCCGCCACTATAACTTCCGCCAGAATCTGACCATTGAGCAGATGTACGCGGACTGCCTGCATCATCTGTATACAGTAGACCGCCGGCGCGATCCCTATTCCGTCGCCGCGATCAACACCTATCTCTTCCTTAAGGAAGAGGAAATCAATAAGCTGACGACCGCCATGGAATGTGTACGCTACGGCTTAAGTCCCGGCGAGACGCTGGCATACGTTGGAGGTAAGACCCAATGATTGTAAAAATGAAATTCATCAATATCTCCGGTCCGAGGAATGACATTGACCGCGTTACCGACCTGTATCTCTCGCGCTATGAGATCCAGCTCGAATCCGCTCTGTCCGAACTTAAGACCGTAGACAACTTAAGGCCATTCGTAGAACTTAACCCCTACCGGGACGCGCTTGCGAAAGCAGTCCAGTTCGTGGACTGCCTTCCCAACGCGGATGATGTGGTCCCGGATACAAAGATGGGGCTGGACGACATGTTTGAAGTCGTACGCAAAGCAAATGAGGACTATCAGGAGCTTCAGGAAAAGAAAGAAAAACTGAAAAAGAAGATCGAAGAGCTTCGCGCGAAACAACAGGTCATTGCGCCTTTCCGCCCGCTGGACTGCGATCTCCACAAAGTACTGCATTACCGGTACATCACATACCGATTCGGCCGCATTGCGGTGGAATTCTACCACAAGATGCAGAAGTATCTCATGGATGATCTGAAGGCAATTTTTGTGGAAGGCGAGCGAGACGAGAGTTTCGTATACGGAGCTTATTTTGTTGCCCCCGCAGAGGCGCAGAAGGTAGACGCAGTGTTTCGCTCCCTCCACTTTGAGAAGATCGAGATAAAAGACGAGTTCGAGGGGACTCCTTCATATGCTTATCAGTCTCTGGAACGCGAGATCGCCCGGGTCAACCTGGAAATCGATAATGTGGATAAAGAAGCAGGAGAGATGTTGTCTGACCGGGCTCCGCAGCTGGCAGCCGCGCGGAACCGCCTGGAAGAGCTCTCCAATAATTTCGATGTCCGCAAGCTTGCCGCCCGCATGGAGGACAATCAGGAAGATTACTACATCCTCTGCGGCTGGATGGCAGAAGACGATGTCGAAAAATTCGTGGAAGAGGTCAAGGATGACGACAAGGTGTTCGTTGTGGTCGAGGACGACCACGACGCCTACTTCGGAGAGCCGCCCACAAAGCTGGAAAACCCGAAGATATTCAAACCTTTTGAAATGTTCGTCCAGATGTACGGTCTTCCAGCGCATAACGAAATGGATCCGACGGTTTTCGTCGGTCTGACATACTCCTTCATCTTCGGCGTCATGTTCGGTGATGTGGGACAGGGACTCCTCCTCCTGATCGGAGGCGCCCTGATCTATCACTTTAAGAAAGCGCCGCTCGCCGGGATCATTGCCACAGCGGGTGTATTTTCCACAATATTCGGATTCATGTTCGGAAGTATCTTCGGATTCGAGGATGTAATCCCCGCGCTGTGGATGAGACCCATTGACCACATGACCACACTTCCCTTCCTGGGCAAGCTGAACACAGTCTTTATCGTAGCTGTGGCTTTCGGTATGTTCCTGATCATAGTGGCAATGGTTCTCCATATCATTAATGCCCTGAAGAGCAAAGATATCGAGAGCGCCTGGTTTGATCCTAACGGTGTCGCCGGTTTGGTATTTTACATCGCGGTAGTCGTGATCATTGTCCTGTTTATGACAGACAACCCGCTGCCCGGAGGTATCATAATGGGGATCATGTTCGGCGTGCCCCTCCTGCTCATCCTCTTCCGCGAGCCGATCACAAGAGCGATCCAGAAGAGAGCAGATAAAATGGAGACCGGAAAGGCGATGTTCCTTGTACAGGGATTTTTTGAGATGTTTGAGACGCTTTTGAGCTATTTCTCAAACACCATCTCGTTCATCCGTATCGGAGCTTTCGCTGTCAGCCACGCAGCGATCATGGAGGTCGTCCTTCAGCTGGCAGGCGCTGAGAGCGGCCACCCGAACTGGCTGGGCGTAATTTTCGGAAATCTCTTTGTATGCGGATTTGAGGGACTCATCGTAGGCATCCAGGTTCTCCGTCTGGAATATTATGAGATGTTCAGCCGCTTCTACAAAGGCAGCGGCCATGCATTTGACCCATATACCAAAAAGAACACAAAGAAAAGCAAATAAAAATCAGGAGGATTTTACCATGACTTTAGCAACCAAAATCGTATTTATCACTGCACTGATCTTAAGCATCATCCTTCCGTTCGGATATTATCTGCTCGGAAAGAACAAGACCCGCAGACGCTACAAACGCGCCATTGGTACAAATGCCTTTTTCTTCTTCGGCGCTTTTGCCGCAGCTTCGATCATGCTCCTTGGAGGTCCGAATGTACAGGCAGCGGAATCTGTAACTTCTGACCCGGGATTTGCAACCGGACTCGGTTACCTTGCGGCAGCCCTCGTTACCGGGCTTTCCTGTATCGGCGGCGGTATCGCTGTTGCCAGCGCGGCAAGCGCGGCTCTCGGCGCGATCAGTGAAGATTCCAGCGTACTCGGTAAGTCACTCATCTTCGTAGGTCTTGCAGAAGGTGTCTGCCTGTACGGCCTGATCATCTCCTTCATGATATTAGGAAACCTGTAATACCAGTCAGCCGTGCGCCGGTATCCGGCCTGACGGCATCTGCGGGCAGGCCCGCAAGGGACGGCAGGCCGGATATCGGCATGGGGCGGACGCCCCACATTCATAATCCGCCGCAGGCGGATTATGAATGGCACGTCTGATGGCTGGCAGACAGTTATCAACGCAAGGAGGTCTTTATCATATGAAAATGTATCTCATCAGTGATAATGTGGATACCTATACCGGCATGCGCCTGGCGGGCGTAGACGGCGTAGTCGTCCACGAGCGCGATGAGCTGAAGAAAGCCCTGGAGGACGTGCTTTCCGACAAGACAGTGGGGATTGTTCTCCTGACTGAAAAATTCGGGAGGGAATTTCCGGATATCATCGACACATTCCGCCTGGAGAGGAAGATGCCTCTCCTTGTAGAAATCCCCGACCGTCACGGAACCGGGCGCCAAAAGGACTTTATCACATCGTATATCACCGAGGCGATCGGATTAAAACTGTAAAAGGAGGAATCCCTCTTGACATTAGAAGAAAAAATTGCGCACCTGCAGACTACATCCATGGAGCAGGCGCGCGCAGAAGGCAACGCTATCATTGACTCCCACCGGGAAGCTCTTGAAAAAGTACTGGACGACCACAAGACGGAAGCCCTGCGTCAGTCTGAGACCCGCATCAAGGCGGAAACCACCAATGCGCGTCTCTCCCTCAACCAGGCAGCGGCGAAATCTCAGCTCGAGATCAAACGCCGCCTGGGCAAGGTCCAGCAGGAGCTGAAAGATAAAATATTTGAAGAAGTCATGGGGCTTGTAAATGATTACATGAAAACAGAGGCTTACGGAGATTTTCTCGTAAAATGCATCCGTCAGGCAATCCATTTCGCCGGGCAGGATCCGGTGACCATCTATCTCAATCCGTCTGATGAGTCTAAGCGGTCTGATCTGGAGGATGCCACAGGCGTCCATCTGACGATCAGCGCGGAAGATTTCATCGGCGGCGTGCGCGCTGTGATCCGCAGCCGCAATATACTGATCGACAATTCATTCCGGACTCAGCTGCGCAATGAGTATGACAAATTTATCTTCCTGGGAGGTGACGGCAATGCTTAAGACCGGAACGATCTACGGGATCAATGGTCCCGTCATCTACTTAAAAGGCAACACCGGCTTCCGCATGTCCGAGATGGTCTATGTGGGTTCACAGAAGCTGGTCGGTGAAGTCATCGCGCTTGACAAGGATATCACTACTGTCCAGGTATATGAGGAAACCACGGGTTTACGACCGGGCGAAGAAGTCGTGGCAAGCGGGAATGCGGTTTCCGTGACCCTTGCCCCGGGTATCCTGAATAATATTTTTGACGGTATCGAGCGTCCCCTGGAGAGAATTGCGGAATCCTCCGGCGGCGCATTTATCACAAGGGGGGTCAGCGTAGACTCCCTGGACAGACAGAAAAAGTGGCAGGCTCATCTCACGGTTGAGAAAGGACAGTATCTCCACGGCGGCGATATCATCGCTGAAGTGCCTGAGACCCATGCCATTGTGCACAAATGCATGGTTCCGCCCGAAGTAGAAGGAACCGTCATCAATGTCGTCCCTGACGGGGAATACACCATCGATGAGACTCTGGTCACTCTGGAGCTGACCGACGGGTCAAAAAAGGAGCTGACCATGGCACAGCACTGGCCGATCCGGGTGCCAAGACCCACCCATCATCGTTTCCCTGCATCCGTACCGCTGATCACGGGACAGCGTATCATTGACACCATGTTCCCGATCGCCAAGGGAGGCACTGCCGCCATCCCCGGAGGTTTCGGTACAGGGAAAACAATGACACAGCACCAGATCGCAAAATGGGCGGACGCGGATATCATTATCTACATCGGCTGCGGCGAGCGGGGCAACGAGATGACCCAGGTGCTTGAGGAATTCGGAGAACTGACTGACCCCCGCACCGGCAATCCTCTGATGGATCGTACCACCCTGATTGCCAACACGTCAAACATGCCTGTCGCTGCCCGCGAGGCAAGCATTTACACCGGGCTTACACTGGCAGAATATTACAGGGATATGGGATATGACGTTGCCATCATGGCTGACTCGACTTCGCGATGGGCGGAGGCTCTGAGAGAGCTGTCCGGACGTCTGGAAGAAATGCCTGCGGAGGAAGGCTTCCCCGCATATCTGGCATCCCGCCTGTCTGCATTTTATGAGAGGGCGGGCATGATGCACAACTTAAACGGCACTGACGGCTCTGTCACGATCATCGGAGCAGTCTCCCCGCAGGGCGGCGATTTCTCCGAGCCGGTCACACAGAATACAAAGCGTTTTGTCCGTTGTTTCTGGGGACTGGACAAGAGCCTTGCCTATGCAAGACATTTTCCTGCCATTCACTGGCTGACCAGTTACAGTGAATATTTAAACGATCTGAGCCACTGGTATCAGGACAATGTGTCCCCTCAGTTCGTGGACTACCGCAACCGCCTGATGGCGCTCCTGAACCAGGAAAGCAGCCTGCTGGAGATCGTAAAGCTGATCGGAAGCGACGTCCTGCCGGATGATCAGAAGCTGGTGCTGGAGATCGCCCGGGTGATCCGCCTTGGCTTCCTCCAGCAGAATGCATTCCACAAGGACGACACCTGCGTCTCCCTGGAGAAGCAGTTCCTTATGATGGATACCATACTGTACCTTTACAAACAGGCAAGGACCCTTGTAACCATGGGGCATCCGATGTCTGTGTTAAAAGCGGAAAATATTTTTGATAAGATCATTGCCATCAAGTATGATGTGCCTAATGACCGGCTGGAAATGTTCGCACAGTATCACAGAGACATTGACGCATTCTATCAGAGAGTGCTTGAGAAAAACGCGTAAGGAGGACCGGATATTATGTCAATCGAATATTTAGGCTTAAGCAGCATCAACGGACCTCTCATCGCTCTGGAGGGCGTACAGGACGCCTTCTTTGACGAGATCGTAGAGTTCGTCGTAGACGGCAGGGAACATAAAATCGGGCGTATCGTAGAGATCTACGAGGACAAAGCTGTGATCCAGGTTTTTGAAGGGTCGGAAAACATGTCCCTGAAAAATACCCACACTAAACTGACCGGACATCCCATGGAGATCGCGCTCTCCCCGGATATGCTGGGTCGCACGTTCAACGGGATCGGGCAGCCCATCGACGACCTCGGTCCTATCATCTCCACGCTGAAAAGAGATGTCAACGGACTTCCGTTAAACCCGGTACGGCGTGAATATCCCCGAAATTATATCCATACAGGGATTTCCGCCATTGACGGGCTTACCACTCTGATCCGCGGACAGAAGCTGCCTATCTTTTCGGGGAACGGACTTCCCCACGATCAGCTTGCCGCCCAGATCGTAAAGCAGGCGTCCCTCGGAGAGAATTCTGACGAGAAATTCGCCATTGTCTTTGCCGCCATGGGCGTTAAGCACGATGTGGCGGATTTCTTCCGCAATACCTTTGAGGAAAGCGGAGTGGCGGACCATGTGGCAATGTTCTTAAACCTGGCAAATGATCCGGTCGTTGAGCGTCTGATCACCCCCAAGGTGGCGCTGACTGTCGCAGAATATCTTGCCTTTGAGCAGAATATGCACATCCTCGTTATCCTGACTGATATGACCTCTTTTGCAGAGGCAATGAGGGAGGTCTCTTCATCCAAGGGAGAGATCCCCAGCCGAAAGGGATATCCGGGATATCTTTACAGCGAGCTCGCTACAATCTACGAGCGCGCAGGCATCGTACAGGGTGTGAACGGATCCGTGACACAGCTTCCGATCCTGACCATGCCCAACGATGATATCACGCATCCTATTCCTGACCTGACCGGATATATCACTGAGGGACAGATCGTGCTCGACCGCCCGCTGCACGGGCAGTCCATCTATCCGCCCATCAATATTCTTCCCTCCCTGT
>CALWFS010000075.1 GCA_944377705.1 uncultured Mediterraneibacter sp.
CCTGTATTTCCGCTGTTAAACGCCACCGTAAGGATAATCGAACCACTAGCTACCACGTTCCGCAAGGAACTCCTAAGCGGTAGGTCGGAGGTTCAAATCCTCTTAGCGACGCCAAAAACTCCGCCGAAAACGTTGATTTTTCAAGGTTTTCGGCGTTTCTTTATTTCTGTCCATTCTAATGAACCTGCTGAACCTGCATATTACTATTTAAACACTTGAGTACCTTTTCCAATATTTCTTGATTTCTTTCATCTCCCCAATTAGAAGAATCAGGCAAAAGCAGAGCGGAAACAGCACTGAAATCAACTTCAGATATAGAATAATCCGGAATAATTGTCAATCCGCCTAAAGTTAAGATGGGTTCTTTATTAAAAGCAACTGTCTTTACTGCAAATTCCTTTGTTCCATTTTTTAATAATTTTTCCATACTGAACGCATGTAAAATATAACCTATTTTGAGGGGATAATATTTTTACTTTATCGCAAAGTCCCAAAAGGATTGAGAATGTCATAAAATCATTTTTTTTAATCTCAATTTCTCTTATCAAATAGCCATCAATTGCTTCAACAATTTTTTTATCAACTTTAAAATCTTTATTTATTACATACCCGCCATTTACACCCAGCTCAGAATAAATTTGGATACCAGCAAGCGTTAGAGTGTCAATATCTCGTAAAATCGTTCTGCGGGATACTTCAAACTTTTTCTCTTACTTCTTAGATATATTTGTTTTATGGAACGCTGTCAATAGAATTAAAAAAATATGCAGGTATGATAGCTGTTTCGTACAGGGACATTGCAAATCACAATATTATATTGAAAAAAAGCTTCTTTTTTTTGATCTGATTGACGTGAATGCTGACATTGTTTTATGATACAGCCAGTTTATATATAGAAATTAGGAGGATAGTAAGATGGTAGGTGTAGTTGTAACCGGACACGGAAATTTTGCGACAGGACTCGAATCTAGTTTAAAACTGATTTACGGAGGATCTTCCCACATAAAGTTTGTGGATTTTGTTGAGGGAGAATCCACAGATACACTGAAAGCAAACCTGAATGCGGCCTTTGATGAGCTGAAAGAGGATGGAAATATTCTTGTTCTCTCAGATCTCCTGGGAGGATCTCCTTTTAAGATGGCAGTAGAGAGCAAATTCGAGCGTCAGGACGTGACGGTCGAGGTTGTGGCAGGGACAAGTTTTGCTTTGCTTCTTGCCTGCGCAACTATGATCGAGATGTTCGACAGCGCGCGCGATCTGGCTGAAGCTGCGATCGTAGAGGGAAAAGATGCAATGGCGCTTTTTGAACTTGAGGAAGAAGCGGAAGAGAACTCTGATGAGGATGGAATTTAAGCGGCGCTTACTGGAGGAAGATGAAAGTGGAAAATAGAATTCAGATCATTGACAGAGAGGGCGGGATCAAGGCAGAGGCATGTGCGGACGGACAGGTTGTTCTTGCCTGGAAAGGGGAGTATGCAGAGGGCGATCGAATTGTCTTCCGGGCAGGGCGCTCAAATGCATTTTATGTTCTTCGGGCAGATGACTGCATTGATGAATCATTTGTCTATCTGACCAGAGAAGAGATCGTGTTTGACATACCTTTTGAAGAAAAGAAATTATGTTATAATCCAAAAGCTTTTACAGGGGAAAGACATTACCTTATCATGCGCCCGGCCGAAGAATGGGAAATAAGCAGATATAAAAATCTGGCACATAACCCTATGGATCAGCATGGTGATACAGGATACTGGCCTCATGCATCGGCAAATGTGGAAACAAGGGGGGAGTCCGTCTTTGCGGCAAGGAATGCGATCGATGGACTTCTTGCAAATGATTCTCACGGGAGATGGCCTTACGGATCATGGGGCATCAATATGCAGGATGACGCTGAACTGACTCTTGAGTTTGGGCGTCCGGTAGATTTTGACAAGATTCTGCTCTATACCCGGGCGGACTTTCCACATGATAATTGGTGGACACAGGTTACGCTTACATTTTCTGATGGAACAGAAGAAACCGTGGAGCTGGAAAAGAGCTCCAGGCCTCATACAATCCCCATGGTGAGAGAAGGGATTACATGGCTGAAGCTGGGCAGACTGATAAAAGCAGACGATCCTTCTCCGTTTCCTGCTCTGACACAGATTGAAGTATATGGGACAGAGAGTAAAAAACAGTAGAGATAAGACAAAAAATATATAATGGCGAAACATGTAAAAACAGTGGAGCGTATATGATGCTTCACTGTTTTTTATATACAAGCTGAAAAATAATGAAGGGGCATTTTGCTGATAGTGAAAGTAAAAACAGCATTAAATGGCAATGGTTTACTAAGTAAAAAATAATAAACTGAAAATAAATTTGTGTTTATGCACAAAAAATAAGTGAATAATTTGTGAAAAATGATCATTATGTTTTGCTTGTATAAACTATCTGGATACATTAGAATGAAATTTAAGTAAACCTGTTTACTTAAATTAAAACAAAGAAGGAGAATTGAAATGAGGGACAAAAAAGTTGTGAAAAAGCTTTTCTGTCTGATTCTTAGTCTGGCAATGGTTGTATCGCCGCTGAGTGTAAGCGCAGCAGGCAGCGGCAATGCAGCGGGAACCGATTATTTTATAAATGGTTCCTTTGCGGACGGGGATGGCGACGGAAAAGCCGACGGCTGGACGTACTGGAACGGAACTGCCGCTGCGGCAAAATCGGAAATAGGAGAGAGTGGGTTAACTATTTCCGCAGACAGCAGCGCGGAGTCCCAGCGTCTGACTGTACACCAGACAGTTACCGGACTGGAGGCGGGAAAGACTTATACATTCTCAGGTTTATTAAATGTATTAAGCACGTCAAAAGGTTCGGTTGAGATCCGCTACGGACTGGATGGCAGCAATACGAGAATTGCTTATCACACAAGCAAAACCAGCGGATGGGAGGAGATGAAAGCTGATATCACACTCCCGGAGGGCGTGACGAGCATTAAGTTTGAGATCGTGGTAAGCGCAGGCGCTACGCTGGTAACCTCTGTAAAAGACTTCTGCCTTACTGACAGTGAAAACTCAGGTGAGGAAGAAGAGGAAAACCTGATCGTGAACCCTGCATATGACACAGATGATATTTCTTCCATACCCGGGTGGTCTTACTATCCGGCTTATGCAGACAATGCGGGAAAGAATTATGAAGCTGAGATAACACCTGATCATGAATTTAAGGGAACAGTGCTCGGCGGAAGCAACATGGTGCTTCATCAGACTGTTAAGCTGGATGCGGACGGACTGAATAAGAAATACCGTTTCTCAGGTCAGATCAAAACAGAAGATATTTCAGGTTATGCAAGCTTCAGAATTCAGCTTGTAAACAGTTCGAACAGCGGGTTGGGAATGACAGAACCGAAACAGATCAAGGGGACAACAGACTGGACGGATATCGAATTTGAATTCGAGGTTCCGGAGGAGTCCGGCGGAACTCCGATAGCAGGCTTTAAACTGGAGCAGTATATTCTGAAAGGGACAGGAACCGCATGGTTTAGAAACGTAAAGATCGTTGAAGTTGGCGCAATGGAGGATCTTGAGGAAGGCGATCCCATTGATACGCTGATCTTTAACGGCGGATATGAAAAGACTGCTTCAGGATTTCCGGCTTCATGGAGTCTGTGGCAGAGTACAGGAGGTCTGAAGGGCTCTTCGGACAGGGAAATATTTTACGAGGGATACTCTTCCCTGCACATGGAAAATGTAGTGGAGGGGGCTAACTCAAGAGGTTCTGTCCACCAGACATTCAATTTTACGGACGATCTGCAGGATCTGCAGGGACAGTCTGTTAAGATGTCACAAATGATCAAGACAGAGAATTTCACAGGAAAAGGACTGTCGATCCGTCTTCACTATACAACGAAAAGCGGTGTGAAGATTGAAGTGTCAAGCAAAGCTGTTCCGGTGAACGCGACGCAGGACTGGACAGAGTATGTCTATATCCTTGATCTTCCGTCAGAGCCGCTCGACGCCCTGAAAGTAGAATACCTGTATGATGAGTGCCAGGGAGATGTGTGGGTTGACAACACAAGAGTGGAGAAATATATCAAGGCAAAAGGCATTGATGTAACGCCGGAAGCTCTTATCATGGAAGCTGGTGAAGAACAGCAGATGGAATTAGCCTTTACGCCTGAGAGTACGACCGTGCAGTCAGTTACATTCAGTAACAGGGATGACTCTGTGGTATCAGTAAGTCCGGACGGACTGGTTAAAGCAATAAAGAACGGTGTCTCAACGATCACTATTTACCAGGAAGATGGAGTGGAAAAAGAAGTAGCTGTTCTTGTATGCGATAAGGTTCTGGATTATGCAGAGGAGATCTTGATTTCCACGCAGCAGAATGTCACCAGTGCAGGCTCTCTGCCGGAGGGATATAATTACGAAATGCTGGCAAGGCCTCAGCACGGTACGTTTTTAATTGAAGATGGAAATAACTATACATATTATCCGGATAAAGATTATGTGGGAGAAGATTCCGTCGCGCTACTGGTAAGCGCAGGGGATGGTTCAGGAGCACAGACAATTGTGGCTGCTGATCTTATGGTCCAAGCAGTAAATTCAGCTCCGCAGTTTGATGATTTCGCTATTCTGACTACAATAGGTGAACCGGTTAACGGAACTCTGGTAGCAACAGATCCGGAGAATGAGGAACTTACGTTTTCCGTTGTTAAAGCTCCGGAAAACGGCGTGCTCACGCTGGAGGGAAATACTTATGTATTCGAGCCGGACAACGGATTTACAGGGTATGACAGCGCGATCGTAAGAGCTGAGGATAAAAATGGAAATAAGGCGGATGCTTCTGCTGCGATTTATGTTGCAGACTCACCGGAAGCCATCCTAAAGACAGTCAAAACCGACCATTCCCGCCTGCTTGCGGACGATGCAAGGTTTGAAGAGCTGAGAAAACTGGTTGAGACAGATGACAATGCAAAGGCATGGTTCGAGGATGTGAAGGAGACAGTGGATGCGCTGGATGACACTCCTGTTCCGTACGAATGCCCGGACGGTGTAAGGCTGAATACACAGGGGTCAAAAGACGTCGTTAATCTTGCTTTTGTATACCGGATCACAGGTGATGAGAAATATCTTGACCGCGCATGGGTAGAGCTGGACTCTATGTGCAGTGATGCGTATCCTGACTGGCACCCAAGCCACCTGCTTGATACGGCTATGACTGCGAATGGAGTTGCCATTGCGTATGACTGGCTGTATGATTACCTGACAGAAGAACAGCGTGTCCAGGTAGAGGAATCAATTTATGAAAAAGGCCTTGTGGAAGCTGAAAGACAGTTTGATGCAAACCATATGTTCGTCACCAATACGAACAACTGGAATTACGTGTGCAACGGCGGTTTTGCAACCGCGGCGCTGGCAATGGCAAACCATGAGAATGAAAATTATTCAAACAAAGCAGGCGAGATTCTGCAGAAATGCTATTTATCTATACAGTACGGTCTGCCGCAGTATGCACCGGAAGGAGACTCCATTGAAGGAATTTCTTACTGGGATTACGGAACAAGATATCTTGTATCGTTCCTTGCAAGCGTCTCATCTGCGACAAATGTAGAGAACCCGTTCCTTAATGCGCCGGGAATTTATGAGACTGCACTGTATCCGATCTATATGAGCGGAAAAGCGGGAACATACAATTTTTCAGATAATGACATGACAGATGCTGTAGGTTATCTGAATTTGTGGTTCGCAGAAGTTTTTGACGAGCCTTCCTATACGTGGTATCACAAGGATTACATGGCAAAAGGAAATCTGGGAACGATCTATGACCTGCTGTACTACTATCCGGATCTGTATGAGGCTGATGCGCCTGAGCAGCTGGATCAATATTATACATCCCAGGCAATGACTACAATGCGTCATGATTTCAATGATCCGAATAGTTCGTTCCTCGGATTTAAAGGCGGACTCAACGGAGCTCCTCACGGAGATATCGACATCGGAAGTTTTGTGTATGATATTTACGGTGTAAGATGGGCATTTGATTTTGGAAAAGAAGATTATAACCTTCAAGGATACTGGGAGATCGGAGAAGGAGGGACAAGGTGGAATTATTACCGCAAAAATGCACTGGGGCACAACACACTTGTGATCAATCCGGAAAAAGGAGCTAACCAGACGGTCGGGGCATATGCAGGAGCAGTAGAACAGGAGATCAATCAGCCGGGCGGCGGTTATACGATCCTTGATATGAGCGATGCCTATCAGGATAATGCGGTTGATGTGAAACGTGGATTTGCATATCTGAATCGTACTCAGGTGCTGATCCGGGATGAGTTTATCCTGAAAGAAGCAGGAGATATCTACTGGCAGATGCATACAGAGGCAGCCGTACAGATCACTGAAGATGGAAAAACAGCGGTTCTGTCAAAAGATGGGAAATCCATTGAACTGCGTCTCTTTGACCAGGACGGAAGCGATTACAGATTCGAGACAATGGCAGCAAAGCCTTATGATGGAATCGAGATGTCAGAAGGCGAAAATCCCAATGAAGGAATCACAAAGCTTTATATTAAAG
The DNA here is from genome assembly GCA_944377705.1 of uncultured Mediterraneibacter sp. GTDB lineage: Bacteria > Bacillota > Clostridia > Lachnospirales > Lachnospiraceae > Mediterraneibacter. The sequence continues at coordinate 6,556 of CALWFS010000075.1, forward strand.
CTTCGGGAATCCAGCAGGGAACATTCAATGTGCTGCTGACTCCGGCAGGAGAGGAAAATCCGGAAGTTCTTCCGCTCGCTGAATGGAATCAGTATGATTTCTCTGAACTGAAATCAGATGTTCCGAACAGCGGAGAAACTTCCGGACAGCCGGATACAGATGGAGGCGCTGTCAGCGGAGAAAATCAGCCGGCGGCAGCCAAGGGAGAAAATCCAAAAACCGGAGATGACAGTATGGGAATGTCCGTTCTGTGCATGGCTATATTGACAGCGGTTCTGAGCGGATCAGTGATAGTTTATACTGTTTTGGGGAAAGGCCGTACTCTTTTTTAAAAGCACGATAAAAACTGGTATAATCCCCGAAGCCGTACTGTCGGAATGCTTTGGTGATGACCGCATTCTGGCAGAGCGCTTTTCGACACATTTCAAGCCGCCTTTTCGTGATATACTGGTGGACAGTGATCCCGAAGTTCTTTTTAAAGATCTGAAGGATTTGCGAACGGCTGATATAAAATGTTCTGGCAAGCTGATCGATGGTCAGATCCTCATTCAGATGGCGTTCAATATACTGGATAAGACCGCTGTTTAATTGGAGATGCTCTTTCATCTGATCTGGGGTTTCCAGTTCATAGATAATCCGGTTCAGATCGAAGATGATCTCGCTGATACAGAGTCTGATTTTTGTTTCCTTTCCGAAGCGGTTGGAGTTGATTTCCTGCAGGAGATCGAATATCCTTGAACAGACAGACTGAAATGCAGCAGACCCAAGAGGATAGACGTACCTGGGATCTGCTCCAGCCGCTTGGATAAAATAGTTGTAATCAGGCGAATAAGCCGGCAGGCTTTGAAGGATGCCGGGAGTGATTCTCAGCGTGATATCCCGGCAGTCTGAACCGGAGTTTTCACAGGTTATAGTGCGTGATATACCCGGGGGGATAACAATGACAGTATCCGGAGAGACCGCATATGTCCTGCTGCCGACCTCAAGGCTTGCCCTTCCTGAGGAGAAAAAACAGAATTCGTAACAGTCATCCGAAAGCGATTCTCCTCTTGTACAGTTGTCAAAACAAAGTTCGAAATTTTCACCGGTCAGATCCGGTATTTCTGAAAATGAGTGTGCTCTATTCATATTGCATTCTCCTCTCATGTATCACCCGGGAGGTAAAGTTTAATGGTTTACTGGAATGAGTTTAACACCAGGTTTACCAATGTTTCAAGGGAAAAATGAGGAAAACAGGATTTTAGTAAACTTTTGCGTGTTTAGTTTACTGACTTTTTGAACAGTCAAAGATTATTTTTGGAGAGCTTATATGTAAATATAGACAAAAAACAGCGCTTAAAAATAGCTATAATGCTGAAAAAAATAAAAACAATAAAAATTAATTGACTTGAAAGCCATTTTTGTTATACTACAAAAAGCAGTAAAACAATTTACTAATTATCTATTATAATGAAGAGATACACAAGGATGTCTGGTATCAAATTCAGAAAAGGAGCAAGCATGATTAAAAAAATTCACGTAGAAGATGTGAAGAAGAGGGAAAAGTACCTTGCGGAGCCTTTTTTAACGGAGGAAAAGGTTAAAAAGGCAATGGATGGCGTAGTTGAGCGTGTCCGAATTAATATGGACTATTTCGGAACAAAATTTCCCAGTCCAGCCACGAAAAATCTGAAGTATGACGTTATCGAAAACATCGAATGGACAGATGGGTTCTGGACCGGTCTTCTGTGGCTCTGCTATGAGTATACAAAGGATGAGGTCTTCCGCAGGAGAGCGGAGGAGAATATTGATTCCTTCCTGAACCGCGTGGAAAAAAGGATCGAGCTGGACCACCATGATCTGGGATTTCTGTACAGTCTTTCATGCGTAGCCGGATATAAGGTTACAGGAAGTAAAAAAGGCAGACAGGCGGGTATCCTCGCGGCAAAGAAATTAAGCGAGAGATTCCAGGAAAAGGGTGGTTTTATCCAGGCGTGGGGCGAACTCGGAGCCAGAGACAATTATCGCCTGATTATTGACTGTCTGTTAAATATCCCGCTGCTCTACTGGGCAAGTAATGAAACAGGAGATGATTCTTTCCGGAAGATGGCGGAACGCCATTATACAGCGGCATGTAACAATGTAATCCGGGATGACGGATCTGCATATCATACGTTTTATTTTGATCCGGAGACAGGAGAACCGGTGAAAGGTGTTACAAGGCAGGGATACA
>CALWFS010000076.1 GCA_944377705.1 uncultured Mediterraneibacter sp.
AGGAAGGTACTTCTTCAAAGGCAGCCCGGATGACCGCTTTGGGAGCGCCTGAACGGACCAGTTCTCTGGAAGTGCGATTGCCCAAGATTGCGTTGATGGAATCAATCAAGATGGATTTGCCTGCGCCGGTTTCACCGGTCAGCACATTCAAGCCCTTTTGGAAATGGACGTCTGCCTTTTGGATGACGGCCACATTTTCAATTTGCAAGCTGCTCAGCATTCCATAGCCTCATTTTCTGCTTTTACTTGCGGACAATATAACGTTCCAGTTCAGCGCGGATGTTTTTGGCATCCCGCTCAGAGCGGACCAGGACCAAGAAAGTATCATCGCCGGAAAGAGAACCAACAACGTTTTTCCACTGCATCGAGTCAAAGACCTGACAGGCCGCATTGGCCATACCAGAATAGCACTTGATCATGACGATATGCCCGGCATAGTCTACCTGCAATACAGATTCCCGAAAGATGGTCTCAAAGCGCTCCTGCACCTTGGGGTCATACCGGTCACTGTGGCTGGATACATAGCGATAGCCTTCTTCGGTGGCAGCTTTTACCAGGCAGAGTTCCCGGATGTCCCGGGAAATAGTGGCCTGGGTTACGTCATAGCCTTCCTGGTTGAGATAAGCCTGCAGTTCTTCCTGGCGGCTGATGGGATGTGCTTGTTCTTTGCGTGGTATGGGCAGTAAGTACAGCCGTTGATACAGTAGTTGGACAGATACAGGGGCGCAAACATGACGATCCGGTTACCGTAGAAATCTTTTTTGATCTGTTCCGCAAGCTTGTAGATCTCCTGATTTTTTTCCTCAATAGGACAGGCGAGAAGAACAGAGGCTTCTCTGTGAGAGAGTCCCTTGCGTTTTTTGGCTTTCTCGATAATAGAATCAATCAGTTCGATATTTTCTTTATTTTCGTCTGCGTAGGCAAGGGTGTCCAGGATTTCCTCGTGGCTGATAAAATCATCCGCACATTTTGAATTTACATCATACATTTTGAGTTTCCTCCTTTTGTTTGTATATTAAAAAACTGAAACAGCGTTACGCTTTTATGTTCAGGGAGTCTCCGCGGCATACGGCAATGCGGTAACCGATGGACTGCAACCGGGACTTTAGATCCCTCAGGCTCTCTGCAGCTTCACTGCCGGTACAGATCTTGTTGTCGTAGAGCAGATATTTTTCTCTCACCTGCAATGGAGAGAGGTTTGGCATTACTACATTTGCTCCGGCAAGGATTCCCCTTTCCCTGCCGTCCGGGGCAATGGTGCCCAGGGCAGTGGTGGCGGGAAGAAGAACCTTTGGAAGCAGGAGGCGGATGAGCCCCAGCATAAAGAGCGTCAGATCCAGCGTTCCTGCCGGCTGATCTGCAAACGGCGTGTCATGATGAGGGATGAAAGGTCCGATCCCGACCATCTGGGGATTCAGCTTTTCAAGAAAAAGCATGTCGTCAGCAAGGTTCTCCGGCGTCTGAAAGGGAGATCCGACCATAAAACCGGTCCCCACCTGGAACCCCAGTTCTTTTAAGTCCCACAGACATCTCTGACGTTCCTGCGCGCTTAAAGACGGCGGATGGAGACGGGCATAGTGCCTGTGGTCATAGGTCTCGTGACGGAGAAGAAAACGGTCTGCTCCTGCATCCCGCAGGATCCGGTAGCCCTCCCGGGAACGCTCCCCTACAGAGAGTGTGATCGCGCAGTCTGTCCACCGGGAACGGATGGAAGAGACGATATCTGCCAGTCGGCTGTCTGTAAACCATCCGTCCTCTCCGCCCTGGAGCACAAAAGTGCGGAAACCAAGCTCATAGCCGTGTTCACAGCATGCAAGGATATCGTCCGGAGTAAGGCGGTATCGCTCGGCATTGGGGTTGCTCTTTCGGATCCCGCAGTAGTAACAGTCATTTCGGCAGTAATTTGTGAATTCGATCAGACCGCGTATGTAGACGTCATGTCCGTAATAGCGGATGCGAGTCTCTCTTGCACGTTCAAAGAGATGTGCAGCCGCCCTGTCGTCCCGTCCCCGGATAAGTTCTATCCATTCCTCACGGGTGAGGGAGCGTCTTTTTTCAAGCTGATCGATGAGTTCTATGATCCTGTCTGTGTCTTTGTCCGCGTTTACAGCGGCATTCAAATACCCCGTGCTCATATGTTTTTCCCGTAGATCGTTTTCGTGCTCACTCCGGGAAGCATCCCCAGTTTTCCCGAAAGCGCGCTGATAACGTTATTTGGCGCATCCATCGCCACGCTGATGACATGGATGCCTTTTTCCCGATAAGGAATCCCCATCCTGCCGATCACATATTCGCCGTACTGGCTCAGCAGATGGTTCAGCTCATCCACGGAATCCCTGGACTCCAGGATAATGCCGATAAGTGCGATTCTTTTTTCCATTGGCAGTCCTCCTTTGGTTCATTGCGTACCCATCCTGAGAAATGTATGGATACAGTCATGTTTTCTGAAAATAAAAAAGCGCCAAAACGGCGCGTTTCTATCACAAGAAGAGGGGAAATCCCCCTATCCTGTACGATATTTGCGCCTTATTGCTCAGGTTCTTCCGGCAGCGGAAGACCTTTACAGTCAGAACGAATGTCTGTTCCCAGTATAGCATGCCGGGAATAAATATACAACAAAATGTTTCCCGCAAATGGGGCTTTTTTGAAGAGTCTGTTTCACGGGGCGCTCTATCCCTAAGGATGCATTGCCTCATGTTCTCTTTTTATCTCAGCAAAGCAGTCCGGCGCAGTCCACTCGCTGTTAGTCGGAGTGAGGATCGCCTTGTAAGGGAAGGGGCCTGCCCCGCATTTTCTCAGTGCGGCAAGAGCCTGATTGAGGCGGTTATCATTGAGAAAGCAGAAGACGAGCATGGGATCCGGAAGCTCCGGTCCGTCATATGTGCCATCGGCAGGTGTCATGTCTTTGATTCCGGCAAGGACGCCCAAAGGCTGGTTATAGTCTGATAACGAAATCTTTTTCAGCTGGACGCGGAGTGGAAACAGCGCCATCTCAAGTTTTAAGAGACGTTCCTTTTCCGGTGGGTTAAAGAGTAAGATTGTTTCTTTCATATGGTAAATTCTCCTGAAATGATATTTGCAGTCTCTATTTTAGTGCAAAGAAGAGAAAAATGGAAGGGCTTTCGATGGAAAAGAGGAACAGTCCTGCGGAAAAATCATATGTATATATAAAGAAAGCAGGCGTGCATGGAGGGAGAGGGATGAGGCTTTGCGAATTAAGGGACAAAGAGGTGGTCAATATCTGCAGCGGAAGACGTCTCGGGTGTATCGTAGATGTGGAAATCAATGTCTGCAGCGGGGAGGTTGAGGCGGTGATCATCCCGGGACCGGGAAAGATCTGCGGGTTTATCGGGACGGACTGCGAGTATGTGATCCCTTTTGCATGTATCAGGAAGATCGGACCGGATATTGTGATCGTGGAGATACAGGAAGAAAAGTTTTTGCAAAAGTTTTGACGATTGTGTATAATGGACGCAGATTGCAGAATAAGACCGAAATCAATGCGGAGAAAGGCGGAAAAAAAGTATGAGATGTCCCTATTGTGGCAACCCGGATACAAGGGTGATCGATTCCAGACCGGCAGAGGATAAGAGCTCCATCCGGCGGAGGCGTTCCTGCGATGAATGCGGCAGGCGTTTTACGACTTATGAGAAAGTAGAGACGATCCCTCTGATCGTTATCAAGAAGGATAATAACCGCGAGCAGTACGAGAGATCCAAGATCGAGCACGGCGTGCTGAGTGCATGCTATAAGCGGCCGGTTCCGGCAGAGGCGATTCAGAAGACTATCGACGCGATCGAGCTGGAAATCTTTAACCGTGAGGAAAAGGAGATCCCAAGCAGCGTGATCGGGGAGATCGTTATGGACAAGCTGAAAGATCTGGATCCCGTGGCATATGTCAGGTTTGCGTCAGTCTACCGGGAATTCAAAGACGTGAATACATTTATGGATGAGCTGAAGAAATTCCTTCAGTAACAGGGTGAAGAGAGACATGCGGACCTACAAACTGACCATTGCCTATGACGGGACGCGATATCAGGGCTGGCAGAGGCAGGCGAATACAGACCAGACGATCCAGGGAATATTGGAAAGGACGATTGGAGATGCGCTCAGGCGTGCCGGCAGCGCCCAGGAGGGACATGCTGTCGAGGTAAACGGCTCCGGAAGGACGGACGCCGGAGTCCATGCCAGAGGGCAGACTGCCAGCGTTGTGCTTTCAGGGCTTGCGGAGGAAGGTTTTTTTACGGAAAAGGTAAACTCAGCTCTTCCGGCGGATATCCGCATCCTGAATGCAGAGCTTGTGAGGAATGGTTTCCATGCCCGCAGGAGCGCGGTCGGGAAAGTATATGAATATTATATTGACACCGGGGAAAAACCGGATGTATTCACAAGACGTTACAGCTGCCATTATCCGCATGAGCTGGATATTGACAGGATGAGGGAGGCAGCGGAATATCTGACCGGCACTCATAAGTTCAGCGGGTATACGGATAAAAAGGAAGAGAACTCCACAAAGAGGACGATCTATGATATAATGGTCACCGGACAAGGCAGCAGGGTGATCCTTGAATATAAGGGGACAGGCTTTTTGTATCACATGGTGCGCATACTGACAGGCACACTCATCGAGGCGGGCATACATCAGCGCGCGGCGGAGAGCGTCCTTGACGCGCTTCGGTCGGGAGACAGATCCCGGGCAGGTTTTCTCGCCCCGGCGAGAGGTCTGTTTCTGAAAGAAGTGTGGTACAGATAGAGACAAACAGGGACAGATACGGACGGATCTGTCCCTCATTCAGTCCGGGGACGGATTTAAGGAGGAAATGTATGAAACTCATATCATGGAATGTAAATGGCATACGGGCGTGTGTCCAGAAGGGCTTCCTGGACTTCTTCAAGGAAGCGGACGCGGATATCTTCTGCATCCAGGAGACGAAGATGCAGGAAGGGCAGCTCACACTGGACCTTCCGGGCTATCATCAGTATTGGAACTACGCTGTGAGAAAAGGATATTCGGGGACTGCGGTATTCACTAAGAAAGAACCGGTCTCCGTGTCTTACGGGATCGGGATCGAGGAACATGACCAGGAGGGACGTGTTATTACCTGTGAATTTGAAGAGTTCTATTTTGTCACAGTATACACCCCGAATTCTCAAAACGAACTGGCAAGGCTTGATTACCGTATGAAGTGGGAGGATGATTTCCGCGCATACCTGAAAAATCTGGAGAAGACAAAACCGGTCATCGTGACAGGGGATATGAATGTGGCGCACCGGGAAATCGACTTGAAGAATCCGAAGACAAACCGGAAAAATGCCGGGTTTACTGATGAAGAGCGTCAGAAGTTCACCGAGCTTCTGGATGCCGGATTTATCGATACGTTCCGGTATTTCTACCCGGATCAGGAGGGGATCTATTCCTGGTGGTCTTACCGCTTCAGCGCGCGGGCAAAGAACGCAGGGTGGCGTATCGACTATTTCTGCGTATCAGAGGCGCTTAAGGACAGGCTGGATGACGCAAAGATACTGACAGATGTCATGGGATCTGACCACTGCCCCGTAGAGCTTGACCTGAAGGACTAAGGACAGGCGGGACCAGTCCAAAATGCAGAAAAATCAAAAGACTATATTATAGATATGAGAGGAAAGAAGGAATATAAAATGACAAAAATCGACATTATCTCCGGTTTCCTCGGAGCCGGTAAGACAACACTGATCAAAAAACTGCTTTCAGAGGCATTTAAAGGAGAGCAGGTCGTACTGATCGAAAATGAATTCGGAGAGATCGGGATTGATGGAGGGTTCCTCAAAGAATCCGGCATCGAGATCCGGGAGATGAACTCCGGGTGCATCTGCTGCTCTCTGGTAGGTGATTTTGGAAAATCCCTGCGTGAAGTAGTTGATACTTATCACCCGGACAGGATCCTCATCGAGCCCTCGGGAGTGGGCAGGCTTTCGGATGTGATCAAGGCGGTCCGGGATGTACAGGGAGATATCGATGCACAGCTTAACAGCTTCAGCACGGTCGTGGATGTGACAAAGTGCAGGATTTACCGAAAGAATTTCGGAGAGTTCTTCAGTAATCAGATCGAGTATGCCGGCGCGGTGATCTTAAGCCGGACGGATAAGGCTAAGCCGGAGAAAGTGGAAGAAAGCATGGAGCTGCTGCGAGAGCTCAATGGCAAAGCGCCGTTTATCACGACCCCGATTGCGCAGCTTCCGGGAGAGAAGATCCTGGAGACAATGGAATCCGGCAAGTCTTTGGAAGAAGAGCTGCTCGATGAGATTATATGTCCGGAGTGCGGGCATCACCATGAGCACGGGCATCACCATGAGCACGGACATCACCACACCCACGAGCACCATCATGGGGAACATGGCCATGGACACGGAGAATGCTGCGGACATGATCACGGGCACGGACATCACCATCATCACGGCCACGAAGGGCATCATCATGCGGACGAGGTCTTCACAAGCTGGGGCAGGGAGACGATCCACACATATACAAAGGAGCAGATCTCAGATATCCTCAGAACGCTTGAGGAAGACGATTCTTACGGAAATGTGCTGCGCGCCAAAGGCATGGTTGCCGGGGAAGACGGGGAATGGATCTACTTTGACATGGTTCCCGAAGAGCATGAAGTACGCACCGGCGCGCCGGAATATACGGGGCGTATCTGTGTGATCGGCGCGGAACTTGCGGAGGAGAAGCTGGCGGAGCTGTTCGGGCTTTCTTAGGTCTTAAGAAGACCGGATATGGTATAACCTGAAAGTATGGATGAGACAGGAGTGAGCATATATGGAAGAACCAAATGTAATGGTTTATTTGATGACCGGATTCCTGGACAGCGGTAAGACGCAGTTCCTCAACTTTACCCTGAAACAGGATTATTTCCAAATTGACGGCAAGACGCTCCTCATCCTCTGCGAAGAGGGGGAGGAAGGGTATGATCCCATGGAAATGCTGAAGTATGGCGTTGTGATCGAGCGGGTGGAAGACCAGGAAGCCCTGACAGAAGAATGGCTGCAGGAGATGGACAGAAAGCATGAGCCGGAGCGTGTCGTGGTCGAATACAACGGCATGTGGAAGGTAAGTGACTTTGAGAGTCTCCGGCTTCCAAAAGGCTGGGCGATCGAACAGAAGCTTACAACAGTGGATGCGAGCACCTTCCAGATGTATCTGACAAACTTAAAGCCACTCTTTGTAGAGATGGTCAGAAATGCAGAGCTTGTGCTGTTTAACCGCTGCGAAGATATCAAGCCGCTTGCCGGATACCGCAGGAGCGTGAAGGTGGTAAGCCCTCAGGCAGAGGTTATCTTTGAAGATGAGAAAGGAGAAGTGGAAAATATCTTTGAGGACGATGTGCCTTATGATCTGAAAGCGCCGGTCATTGAGGTCGCGAAAGAGGATTACGGGATCTGGTATGTGGATATGATGGAAAATCCGGACCGGTATAAAGGGAAAGTAGTGGAATTTACGGCAAAGGTAGTAAAGCCCAGGTCGTTCCCGTCCAAAGTCTTTCTGCCCGGGCGCATGGCAATGACCTGCTGTGCGGATGATACTACATTTCTCGGATATGTGTGTAAGAGCCCTTACGCTCCCAAACTGAAACCCGGAGACTGGGTAAAGGTCAGGGCAAAGATCGGCTTTGCCAATGTGTCGGTATACAGGGGAAAAGGACCTGTTCTGGAAGCAGAGCATATCGAGGCAGCGCAGCCCATAGAGGAGCTGGTATACTTTAATTAAATAAAACCAAAGGATATGAGCAAAAATCACCCGCCGGATGAGGCGGGCAGATATGAAAGGAGGATCCGGGTATGGAGAAAAATTATGACGTGATCGCGTTGGGAGAACTGCTGATAGATTTCACGATGAACGGGCAGAGCACCCAGGGAAACAATATGTTCGAGGCATGCCCCGGAGGGGCGCCCTGTAATGTGCTGGCGCTTCTGAATAAAATGGGGAAGAAAACAGCATTTATCGGAAAAGTGGGCAGGGATCAGTTCGGCACACTCCTTAAGAATACAATAACAGAGGCAGGGATCGACGCCTCCCATCTTCTGGCGGATGACAAAGTGAACACGACACTTGCCTTTGTGCATACATTTCCGGACGGTGACAGAGAATTTTCGTTTTACCGCAATCCGGGAGCTGACATGATGCTGACAGAGGAGGACGTGGATCCCGCATTCATCAGCCAGGCGCGGATCTTCCACTTCGGTACGCTTTCCATGACGCATGACGGAGTGCGCGCCGCGACTGAGAAAGCCGTGCAGGCGGCAAAGGACGGCGGATGCCTCATTTCTTTTGACCCGAATTTAAGACCGCCGCTGTGGAGCTCCCTTGACCTTGCAAAAGAGCAGATGGAATATGGTTTCAGTGTGTGTGATATCCTGAAGATCTCTGACAATGAGATTCAGTTCGTGTCCGGAAAAGAAGATTATGACGAGGGAATCGCTTATCTTCAGGAAAGATATGATATCCCGCTGATCCTCCTCACAATGGGAAAGGACGGAAGCCGGGTTTACTATAAAGGAATGCGTGTGGAGCGCCCGGGATTTTCCGTACAGACGATAGAGACTACGGGAGCAGGGGATACGTTCGGCGGCAG
>CALWFS010000077.1 GCA_944377705.1 uncultured Mediterraneibacter sp.
GGTTCTCTACTATAATAAAGATCTGTTCGATGAAGCTGGAGTTGCTTATCCTACAAACGACATGACTCTGGAAGAGCATGATGAGCTTGCGCGTGCTGTCGCAAAGACCGGATTTGGCGATGATCAGATCTACGGGGCTCACTATCATACATGGAGAAGTGCGGTACAGCTCTTCGGCGTGCTTGACGGACAGCATACGATCCTGGACGGAAATTATGACTTTACAAAACCATACTATGAAATGGTGAAAGCGCAGGAAGAGGATGGCATCTGCCGTACATATGTTGATACAAATGCTTCCCAGCTTCACTATTCCGCAGCATTTTCAGAAGGAAACACAGCGACGATGAACATGGGGACATGGTATATCTCCACATTGATCCCGAGCCTGGCAAGCGGAGAGTACGACGCTGATCTGTGCGGCAACTGGGGGATTGTGAAATATCCGCACCCGGAAGGCGTAGAAGCGGGAACAACCCTCGGACAGCTTACAAGCCTCGCGATTCCTGCTGTTTCTGACCAGAAAGACGCTGCATGGGATTTTATTAAGTTTGCCGGCGGAGAAGAAGGTGCGGCAGTAGTTGCGGCAACAGGGGCATTCCCGGCGATCATGAGCGATGAAGTGATTGATGCCATTGCAGGCATGGAAGGATTCCCGACAGATGAGGCAAGCCGGGAAGCTCTTCAGACATCAAAAGTCTATCTGGAGGCGCCGTATGATCCAAACGTTGCAGAAATCAATACAATCCTGGATACTTATCACAAAGATATCATGAATGGGGACGTCTCTATTGATGAAGGAATCCAGAAGATGAACGAAGAGGTAAGCGCACTGAAATAAGGCTTTGACCGATAAAGACAGAGGACCGGAAGTTGTGTTCAGCTTCCGGTCCTCTGGTTTTCTGGGTTGAATGATTTATTGTATTTCCATTACAATATGCTCTCGCATCGCTGCCCGTATCCGGTACACTTCCCGGCCCCAGACATCTTTCAGTCTGGGATCATCCAGTGCGATCCGCTCTATTTCTACGGAATACGCGCCGGCAAGAGTACATAATGCCAGACTGTCGAAGGCAAGGGCCCAAGAGTCCTCTGAAATCTGTATAATTTTCGGACATTCCTTTGTCATCAGGCTGAGTACGGCAGGAAGCTCCCCGTCATAGCGGTCCTCTATCATGATCTTCTCTCTTTTGACAAGAGAGGCGGATCTTGTGTAAGAGCGGATCTGTTCCGCCCCGTCTGTCAGGGAGAGTGTGCCGTCCGGACTCAGGACACATCCGAGATCAGAACCCGGCAGCCGGTATGCCCCGGCCAGCTCCATGGTAAGGCGGGATTCTCTGTCATCTATTGTACAGGTTACATTCGAGGCGGCAAACTCGCTGCCCGGCTGCTGGAGGAAGCCGCCGAAGACCGGGAGATTGTGGTACTGGCTCTGCATGGTCCAGATCTCATATCTGCGGTCAGAAAAAGTCTTGCCGCAGTAGGTCTCCACTCCCAGGTCGATGAAGACTGGGATTCCGTCTTTACAGATAATAAAGGAACCTACATCGTTGTGATTGTGGGAGTCTCCGTTATCTCCTGCCTTGACTGCCAGCAGGAGATGCTCATCCTGGCTGACCAGCAGTCCGGTGCTCTCGAACCATACATCTTCTTCGCAGGTGCCGGATTCGTCTGCTGCCCTATGTTCTCCTTCTGAGGATATCTCTTCCCAGTGCATGATCTGCACGATTCTCCTATACAGGCTCTGCTCGTCTGTGAGCAGGCGTTTTTTGTCCTTCAGGAAATCCGATGCTGCGAAGGCTGAGAGCTCCGGCTGTCCTGTCCGTTTTCCGAAAAGGTATTCTCCGGATCCCCTTCGTCCTGTTTTGAGAGAACAGTCTGCAAAATTGATGTAGCGGTCATCCCGGATATGTACTTTGCGGATATAGTCTGCGATATTGCGGATTTTGGGCTCGTGGAAAATCCGGGAGAGAGATCCCGCTGTCACCCTGTCCATGATATCCAGGCAGTGGTAAAGTGAGATTCCCGCCCGGTCAAAATACTGGGCGCCTTCATCGCAGCAGCCGTCCTCTCCGTATTCGGCGAGAAAGAAGTCGGCTGAGACAGCGGCTTTTTGGAGAATGGCTTCCTTGATCCTCGTGGGCAGGACAGTATCCGGCCGGGTGAATGCCGTCAGAAGAATATTCTGGGTAATCCAGACTGTCCAGTTATTCATCTGACCTTTTCCGTCGCCCATCCACCAGAAATGCTGTTCAAGATAAGGGGTAAAGATCCTTTCCCGGAGCCGGAAATCGATATCTCCGCTGATGAAGGGGCTGATCTGATCCAGCACGGGACGCAGGAGGTACTCCGCAACGGCTAGAACCGCGGCGGTTTCTCCCGCGAAGAGATCTATGACAGGGCGGGAGTAATCCGGAAGAGGCTTCTGGGGCATGTCCCGGACATAAGTGTTATGTGCCGGGACACACCAGGTACTCTCTTCCAGGATACAGTAGATCCCATTTATGATATCACTGAGGAACCGGCCTTTATTCTCTGTGCATTCTGCCAGGACAAGGGCGTTAAGGGTACGCCTTTTATCAAACATCCTGTCTTCATAGCGGGAGCGGTTTCCGGTTTTTGAAAATTCCATATAATCAGTGGCAGTAAGCACGGGAAAAGTATGTCCCAGATACTGCTCCCCGCTTCGGATCAGTGCATGACGCAGCTGCTCCGGAAGCTTTTCCCATGTCTGCCGTTCGGAAATATCCGGGCAGGGTGTAAAGTTTCCTTTGTAATGTGCTTGCCCTATATATTCTTTTACCATGATCTGCTCTCCTTATGAATAGATACAGTCTGTTAAGTTTCAACTTCATTTTACGTTCAGACGGGAGGATTGCAAGCGCTGTAAAAGAAAACACAGAAAATATGAAAATTTTGCATGTATTTTGCGTCTCATATCAGAGGCAAGAGAAAAAGGAAATGAAATCGTAGGTAAGTCCATAGTAAAGAAAAAGTCATATTTTTATAATAAACTCAGCATCAGTCTGTTTATTGCGGCATATGCGGCAGGCGGATCAGAATTACCAAATACCCATAGGAAAAGGAGGAAGAGAAGAAAATGGGCAGATCAGGAGGAATGAAACAGAGGGTGCTGGCATTGCTGCTCTGTGCCGGCATGACCGTCACCATGGCGCCGGCTGTATCGCCGCACGTGACTGTACGGGCGGCAGAGGCCACGCCGGAACATATCGCCACATACGTGGGAGAAGTTCCGGCATTATCCGGTGAGGCGATCGAGGACAGTGGAAAAGTTTCTGTAAGGAATGGAGCTTCTCTCATAGCAGACTATGGCGACGGACAGATGATATCCGTTACCAGCGGGTGGATCAGCGGCGGAAACAGCGCTGTTGACGGCGGAGCTGCCATCGATTCGGCAGACAGCTATTTCAGAACTTCTGAGTTCACGCTGTACGCGGATATCCTTCTAACCGGCGATCCCCAGGAGAAAGCGGGTATCGTGATGGTCGGAACAGAAGGGACGAACTTCAAGATCGTGCAGAAGACGGCAGACGAGCCGGCTAAGCTGGTCACAGACACCGGAGAGTATCCGCTGAACGCGAAGTTTGAAAAGCGTGTATGGTACGGTCTGGGGATCGTATACTCAGAGGACGACACTCAGGGATACATTAGAGTGTACCGCAACGGGGAGAAGATCAGCGAGACAATTGCCCTTGGCTTTAAGCTGAGCGGACAGAGCGGTATTGTGGCGGGATTCGGGATCAGTTATGGGACCGGATTTATGCATATGGGATATTATGACAATATTTCCGTTTCCGCATCCGCGGATGAAGACGCGGCGGCGAAGGAGACAGCGGAAAGAGCAGAAGCCGTAAAAGACCGCGATCCGGATTCTGCGATGCTGGTGATCGACGGCAATGATGTAGAGGCAGCCGCGCAGAATCAGAATGGTCTGACCTGGAAAGGCTGGGGACTCTTAAGCGGAAATGGAACAAGCAACCTGCTGCTGGACTACAAGGCAGAGAGTCCGGATGCATATCAGGAGATGCTGGAGTACCTGTTTGGAGGCGAACACCCGATCTTTACCCACATCAAGATGGAGATGGGAAATGACGGAAATAATTCTACGGCAGCAGAGGCATGTACTATGCGTTATGAGGACGAAGAGGCGGATGCTTCCAGGGATCCGGGATTCCAGATCGCAGCGGACGCAAAGAAGATCAATCCGGATGTAAAGGTCAGCTTCCTTCGCTGGGAGATGCCAAACTGGGTAAGAGATTACTGGAACAGCGACCGGACAGGTAAGGGGTATGAGGCGGTTTATAAATGGTACAAAGAGACCATATATGACGTCTATGAAAAATACGGATATGTAGTTGATTTTGTGAATCCGGATAAAAATGAAACCAGTGATCCTGATGAAGACTTTATCAAGTGGATTGCAAATAGGATTGAAAATGAGACAGACTTCCCGGATTACTTTGACCAGGAAGCAATCGATGCATACCATAGTATCCGCATCATCGCTTCAGACGAAAATAAGAGTCTGAACATTGTGCCGGACATGCGCGCAGATGAGGACCTGTATAATGCGGTGGACATTATCGGATTTCATTACCGCACGGACGCTACAGAGGATTATGTGACTATGGCGGATGTGGATGACAAAGAAGTGTGGTACAGCGAGGGATGCGCAACATTCGGATATTCCGAGTACCATGAGAATAAGACGACACAGTATGGCCAGCAGAGTATCGGCGGATATCAGAGCCCGCTTGCCATGGCGGAGGGATTCATGGTGTCCTTTGTATCCTCGCGCCGCACCCACTATATTTTCCAGCCGGCGATCGGCGGATTTTATGAGGGGATCCAGTACGGGCACAAAGAACTTTTAAGCGCCCGTGACCCGTGGTCTGGGTACATTCACTATGACCCGGCGCTCCAGATCATCGCGCAGTTCTCCAGGTTTGCCGAGACCGGATGGGAGAACGAAGACAATACAGCCGGTATATGGAGGATGATACCTCAGGCAAGCGCAGGCGGATTCGCGGGAAGCTCAAGTGAGCATAATACTTCTGGTATTGATGGAAACGCAAGCTATATTACGATCGCTTCCCCGGATAAAAAGGATTTCTCTGTGGTACTGCTCAATAATACTCAGAACGAGAAGAAGTACCTTATCCAGGCAAGAGACATGGAGACAACGGCTGACAGCCTTAACCTGTGGGAGACGGCGACGGACAGCTATATGAAATACAAAGGAAACGTGCAGCAAAAGGACGGTATGTGGGAGATCACTCTGGCCCCATACAGCATCCTTACGGCAACTACGCTGGATGATTATACAGCCGGCGCGGAAGAGAACGATACCCCGGATGAGCTTGCGCTGCCGGAAGAGGGGATCCACATGGCAGACCGTACGGTCCTTGATACAGACAAGACCGGAAAGACTGCGGATACATCCGATGAATATCTGTATGCAGATGATTTTGAGTATGCGGAAGAAGCAGAAGATTATCTGGAAGCCCGCGGCGATGAGCCGAGATACATGGTTGATACTCACGGAGCCTGGATTGTGGAAGACGGACAGCTCAAGCAGATACTGACAGCTTCTGTAAATCAGTGGAACGGCGGAGATCCTATGACGATCGTGGGAGATTTCCGCTGGATGAATTACATTGCGGACGTTGATGTTACAGTGTCTGCGGACAATGACAGCGCATGGGCAGGACTCGGCATCCGCACGCAGACAGGCATGAACTGGGATCAGGACGGTTATACCCTGCGCATCTACGGAAGCGGAAAATGGGAGCTGTACCGTGCGGGAATTCTGGTGAACAGCGGCAGCGTGGAAAAAGCAGACGATGGAGGCTATCACGTGAGTCTGGCGGCTCAGAACAGCCAGGTTATTGCGTTTATCGATGGAATGGCAGTGTGCGCCTATGCGGACAGCATGCCTATGGATGCGGGACGCGTGAAACTGAGCTCGTCCTGGACAAAGACCTGTTTTGATAATCTGGAAGTGAAAACGATACAGGGAACGATCCCTTATGCTGTAAGCATGGCAGACGGTTCAGACGACAGTATCCAGTATGATGGGAACTGGATGGTGAGCAGCGCCAGCGAAAACGGCAACTCTCAGGCAGGAAGCGCGGACAGATGGTATCGGACGAACTCCGTCAACACAACGGCAGGCGCCGTGTTTACCTTTGAATTTCCGGTAGAGGGCACAGGATTCTCTATCATCGGGAACAACAGCACAGCATCCGTACTGGATGTATATGTGGACGATATGGAGACGCCATATGCGTCTGATGTAAACACAATAGCTTCTGCAAACCGCTATGCATCTTATACGCTGAGCGGCTTGGACAATGCAAAGCATACAATAAAAGCAGTGGTGAAATCAGGTACACTCAATATTGACGCGCTTTACACGCTGGGCACACAGCTTGAAGCTGATGACTCTCTGATTATATCAGTACAGGACGACAATTTGCCAAAGATGCTTGCTTTGGAGGCGGGCAAAACGGCAGAGGGGCTTCCGGAGAAGGTTACAGTCCTGACGGCAGGCGGCAGCACAAAGGAAATGAATGTGACATGGGACGACACGAAAGTACAGGAGACGGCAGTGTTCGGACAGACAGCTGTCACCGGAACAGTGGAAGGAGGGGAGACAGTGCTGGGCACAGCGCTTACCGTATCCATCCCGGTCATTGTCATACCGTCAGATCTTAAGTACTTTGCAAATATGTCAGCCGATCCGGTGAGCAGCGACTACACACTAATCGTGGACGCGGCGGCGGATACTCTGAAACATACAGCGGAAAACCATGATCAGGAATATAGCGCTGGACTTGGCTTTGGTTATGTTGGCGCGCCGGGACTGCTGCGCGATACAAATGCGGATATATTCCAGAGCATGAGATACATGGGCAGAGACGAGACGCTGACCTATCAGTTTGACCTGGAACCTGGTGAGTACAATGTCTACGTAGGCATGTTCGATCCGTCTGGATGGTACGGGTCACACAATGGCAGCCGCTATGCGGACATAACGGTCAATGACAGCGTGGTACAGGAAAGATACCAGTATCTGAACAATGTAAACGATACGCTGACCTATGAGAAGGTTACTGTCGGCGGAGACGGAAAACTTACAGTGGCGGTTTCCCCGTCAGCGGGAACGTCCCAGGCGATTCAGGTGAGTTTTATCGCGGTATCAGGACAAAACTCCGAAGAGCCGGAAGACCCCTCCCAGCCGGTGAGCAAGACCCTCCTGGAGCGCTTCCTTAATGAGGCGAAGAGCTATGTGGAGGATGGAACTGTCAGTGGTCTTGTAGAGTCTGTCCAGAAGATGTTTGCAGATGCGATCGCCAAGGGCGAGGCAGTAATGGCGGATGAGAATGCCACAAAAGAAGAAGTAATAGATGCTTCGGCAGACCTGATGTTTGCGATCCATGCACTGGGTATGAAGGCTGCAGATAAGGCAGACCTTGAGATGGCGCTGGAGCTGGCAGAGATGATCGAACTTGGTAAATACGTGGAAGCCGGACAGGCAGAGTACCTGGATGCAAAGGAAGCGGCAGAGGCAGTGATGGCAGACGGCGACGCGATGCAGGAAGAGACAGACCAGGCATGGAACGTTCTGGTAGAGGCAATGGAAGCCCTGAGGCTTAAAGCGGACAAGTCCGTGCTTCAGGAACTGGTAAATCAGGTATCCGAAATCGACCTGACCGGATACACAGAGGAGAGCGTGAGCGTATTTATCGCGGCCCTGGAGGCAGCGAACAGTATCCTTGCGGATGAGACGCTGTCTGTGGATGATCAGGCAAAGGTAGACGATGCGCGGAAAGCACTGAGGAATGCGTATGACGGGCTGGTGAAGACAGCCGGCGAAACCGTGGAGAATCCGGACTCGGGAGAGCAGAGGGATCCGGGCAGCACGGAGGATGCGGCGGCTGGCGCTGACCGTGCGGCGAAGACCGGGGATCCGCTCGGAAACGCACTGGCAGCAGCGGCAGGCATGATGGCAGTATCCCTTCTGGGAATCGCGGCTGTGCTGGCGGCGAAGAAGCGCAGAAAGTAGAAATACCGGGTGCGGAAAATGCATTTTTTCGGAGAAAAATACATGGAGCCGGGACAGCGCGCTCAGGCAGTTTGGAAAATCACAGGAAATCATAGTCCTGTCCATGGTAAATAAAAGATAAAATTTTTATAATTATTTCCAGAAACGGGGAAAAGTCTGAGGGCGCGGTTGTGGCTGTGAGGCACGGCGCCGAATGGCAGGACCCTTAAAAAAAGGAAAGGAGAGCGCGTTATTTAGCGCAAAAGGGTATGGATAATTCAGTTGAATTAAAAAAAGGAAGAAAAGCCCGTGACAAAAAGCGTGCGCTGGTGGCTTATTCATTTATCGCGCCGAACTTTATCGGATTTGCCGTATTTACGCTCATACCGATTGTATGTGCGTTTGCACTGGGATTTTTGAAATGGGACGGCAATAACCCGATCCAGTTTGTGGGGCTTGAGAATTTTAAAGAACTGGGCGGAGATTCCATGTTCTGG
This sequence comes from uncultured Mediterraneibacter sp., assembly GCA_944377705.1. GTDB lineage: Bacteria > Bacillota > Clostridia > Lachnospirales > Lachnospiraceae > Mediterraneibacter. The sequence goes on from CALWFS010000077.1 coordinate 8,566, forward strand.
GCATCGCTTAAAAATACCATCATCTACTGTGTGGGAACAGTTCC
>CALWFS010000078.1 GCA_944377705.1 uncultured Mediterraneibacter sp.
TTTATAAACCTTATCAGGATGAACAAAGCCCGTGACCGCAAGGCCATATTTTGGCACATCGTCCTGGATGGAGTGTCCTCCCACGAGCACAGCTCCGGCCTCATGAACTTTATCCGCTCCGCCGCGGAGGATCTCACCTAAGATATCCGGATCCAGCTCTCCGGGGAACTCCACGATATTCAGCGCGATCTTCGGCTCTCCGCCCATTGCATATACATCGCTCAGAGCGTTCGCCGCCGCCACCTGCCCGAACGTGTAGGGATCGTCCACCACCGGAGTAAAAAAATCCAGAGTCTGTATCACTGCAATATCATCCGTCACCTTATAGACCGCCGCGTCATCCGATGTCTCAAATCCGACAAGCAGGGACGGATCGCTGAACTTCGGCAGTCTCTCCAGCACTCCGGACAAAGTATCCGGTCCGATCTTTGCTGCGCATCCCCCGTGCTTTGCGAACTGTGTCAGGCGGATATTCCCTGACAAAGGAGTCTTTTCCTTCATGTCCATTTTCCTCCCTTCTATCCTTCTCTTCTCAATCTGCTTTTTGCGCCCGCTGCTCCTGTTACGGACGGATCACGCTCATCGCTCCCTGCAATGTTTCTACAATACTGTACATGTTGGTCACGCTTCCGACTGCCAGCTTATCCTTGATCCCATAATAGTCCAGGCAGGTCCCGCATGTCATGATCTCCACACCCTGCTCTTCCAGGGCTTTCAGGTCGTTCAGGCTCTCGGATCCCTCAATGGTCAGCTTCGCGCCGCCATTATAAAAGAGCATTTTATCCGGAAGAACATCAAGCTGCGTCACAGCAAAGATAAAACTTTTCATCAGGATATGCCCCAGTTCATCACTCCCATCGCCCATCCGGTCAGAGCCAATGGCCGCCACTGTTCCGATACATGCGGGACAGCTCTGGGCGCCTTTCCCAGCTTCTGCCGCGGACGAAACCGCTGTGTTATTCCCTGTCCCCGCGTCCGGAGCGCTGACCTTCACTGCATTTTCTCCCACATCGATCAGCACACGATACTCTCTTTCTCCGAGCTGTTCCTGTTCAGCCTGTGCGCCGGAGCTCTTTGCCAGCTTCATGACATTGCGCATCGCAGTCTCATTGTCCACCAGGACTTCGATCTGATCCGGACCGGTCAGAGCGTCCATCGCTTTCTTTGTCTTTACGACAGGGATCGGGCAGATGTCACCCATTGCATTTACTGTAATCATTTGTTTTCCTCCTTTATTTTCCCGGCAGTATACTGCCGCGGTATCTTTACAGCTTATCTAAAATATTTCTATATATAATGTAATACACTCCTTCTATTTTATCAACATGCTAAAACATCACAGGATAATCCGAAAGCTATATCATATTTAGAAACGGATGGAATATTTTGTGATTTTCAGTACATACTTCTTTATAAAAAGGAGGGTCTGTCATGACTGTTGAATTTTCCGAGAGTAAGACAAAAGAAAACCTGATGCGTGCTTTTGCCGGAGAGAGCCAGGCGCGCAACCGTTATACGATCGCGGCGGAGCGTGCTGAGGAAGACGGCATGCTCACGATAGCCGGCATCTTCCTCTACACCGCGGATCAGGAACGCGCGCACGCAGAGAGATTTTACGATCTGCTAAAAGACCTGTCCGGGGAGACCGTACACATTGACGGCACTTATCCCATTGACCAGCAGGATACTCTGCCTGCTCTTCTGCGGGCGGCAGAACACAATGAACACGAAGAATATGCCGATGTATATCAGGCGTTCGGAGATACCGCAAAAGAAGAAGGATTTTTAGAAGCTGCATCTGCCTTCTATCAGATCGCTGAGATCGAGCATGTCCATGAGCAGCGTTTTGGGGCGCTGGCAGACATGCTGGAATCAAATATGTATTATAGTTCTGAACAGACGTCCAGGTGGATATGCACGAACTGCGGCTATATACATGAAGGCCAGGCCACGCCGAAAGTCTGCCCTGTGTGCCGGCACGATCAGGGATATTTTCTCCCGTATGCAATGGCCTGCTATAAACTGCCGTGACCTCTGTATACATTTGAGACGGGACCGGATCTGACGCGTCAAACCTCCTCTGAAAATAAAAATTTTAGGGGTTTACAAACCTATCTTCTTATGGTAGAATACCATTTGTCGAGCGGAAGTGGCGGAATGGCAGACGCGCTAGATTCAGGTTCTAGTGGGAGTTTTATCCTGTGGGAGTTCAAGTCTCCTCTTCCGCATTATCAGAAAAGAGTCCTTATTTCAAGGATTCTTTTTTTCTTTCCCCGGATCCGCACTCTGATGCCCCTCACTTCCTTTCCCCTGCATATCCCCTCCGCTTGCAAATCACCCCCGGATAAATTATAATATAGTATCACTAATTTTCCGGGAGGCAGGCTGTTATGTGGAAAAGGACAGAGCTGAAGAAGAGGGCGCGTGCGCTGCTGAAGCAGAACTACTGGAAGGCAATTTCCGTCTGCTTTATCATTGCCATGCTGACCACTGCCTATCCGATCTCAACGACGTTCATCTCCCTCCAGAACATTTCCGGCGCAGGGGAGCCTGACGCTGCCTTCGCCCTTGATATTCCCAGCTTTGAGGTCATTATACAGACGGTCAGCCGTTTTTTTGAGGGCGCGTCCGGGCCCGGGATAACCGGTCAGATCGTGACTGCTGCCGGTCTGCTGCTTGCCCTTTTATATCAGATATTTATCAATAACCTTCTCCTGATCGGCGAGAAACGCTTTTTTATGGAAAGCCACAGCTATAATAAGACCATGATCTCCAAGATCTTTTTTCTTTTCAAGCTGCGCTGCATACGCCGTCCTGCGTGGATCATGTTCTGCCGCTCTCTTTTTCAGTCTCTTTGGAATCTGACCATTGTCGGCGGTATTATCAAACATTATGAATACAGCATGATTCCTTACATTCTCGCCGAAAATCCGCGGATCAGCCGGCGGGACGCGTTCTTCCTGTCCAGACAGCTGACAGCGCGCAATAAATGGAGGCTCTTCCTCCTTGATCTGTCTTTTTCCGGATGGGTGCTCCTCTCCGTCTTTACCCTGGGACTTCTCGAATTCTTATTTGTGAATCCTTATATCACCCTGTGCCGGTCTGAGCTCTACCTTTCCCTCCGCCGGAATTATGTGCTGTCCCGCTCCCCGCGGTATGAGCGGCTAAATGACTCCTGCCTGGAGCATGTCCCCTCGGAAGATGAGCTGCTTATCCGTAAGGCACTCTACGATGATTCCAATGGTCCGTATACCAAGATTTCTTATTTTGCTCCGGAACAGTACCCGGTTTTCCTGTTCTCTGTACAGCCGCCGTTCAAGTCGGTTCATTCACCGGTCAAGGCCGACCGGAAATACGACGTCTGCACGAAGGTATTCCTTTTCCATGCCTTCTCACTGTCCGGATGGCTTTTGGAGACACTGGTCAGCCTGATCCAGAACGGGACATTTGACGCAGATGCAGCATTTTTTGCGCCATGGATTCCGCTGTACGGGATATATGGCCTGCTGATCCTGTTCCTCACCAGGCGCATAGTCAAAAAGCCTGTCTTTGTATTTGCAATCTGTTTTGCAGTATATACTGTATTGGAATATGGCTCCAACCTGGTATCAGACCTCCTGCTCGGTTTCCCGTTCCGTGATTACAGCGCATTCCTGCTCAATCTGAATGACCGCGTGTATCTGAGCAGTTCTGCCACTGTTGGACTGCTGGGCTGCACCTTTATTTATTACCTTGCCCCGAAATGGTCTGAATGGTTTGAAAAGCCCGGACGTTCTGTGAGATGGACAGTCTGCCTGATCCTGACCGCCCTGCTTGCCGCGATCATGGTCATCGCGCTTTTGTAAGCCGGGAACTTGGCGGGGACTGTTGCGGACCGGTATTGATTTTTAATGCAAATAATAGTAAACTTTCTATAAGTTATCTTTTCGCAGATACAGGCATCAGGCAGCTTTCTTTGACCGCCCGATGCCGTAAATAATATGCCGTCCGAAAGCAGGCGGCGGAAATGGAGAATACTATGAAAAAAAGAGTTGTCGTAGCCCTGGGACACCGGGCTCTCGGGACCACGCTCCCGGAACAGAAGATCGCTGTAAAGCACAGCGCAAAATGCATCGCAGACCTCATTGAAGAAGGTTATCAGGTTGCGATCACGCACAGCAATGCACCACAGGTTGGTATGATCCACACTGCTATGAACGAATTTGCAAAGGCGCATCCCGAGTATACGCCTGCTCCCATGTCAGTCTGCTCTGCCATGAGCCAGGGCTATATCGGCTATGACCTGCAGAACGGCATCCGGGAAGAGCTTTTGAACCGCGGCATTTACCGAACGGTAAGCACGATCCTGACACAGGTGATCGTGGATCCTTATGACGAAGCATTTTACACTCCGACCAAAGTGCTCGGAAGATATATGAACGCGCAGGAAGCAAATGAAGAGCGCAGGAAAGGGAACTATGTGATCGAGGAGGCGGGCAAAGGCTTTCGCCGTGTCGTATCCGCGCCGAACCCGGTGAAGATCGTAGAGCTTGATGCCGTCAACGCTCTTCTTGACGCTGATCAGGTCGTGATCGCGGCGGGAGGCGGCGGGATCCCTGTCATGGAGCAGGACAACCACCTCAAAGGTGCCAGTGCGGTCATTGAAAAAGATCTTGCGGCAGGCAGGCTGGCAGAAGGCATCAATGCTGATATGCTGATCATCCTGACAAATGTGGAAAAAGTGTGCATCAACCTCGGGCAGACCGATGAGCAGCCGCTTGATGAGCTCACCACTGCACAGGCAAAAGCTTATATGGAAGAAGGGCATTTCGGGATCTACAACATGCTTCCGAAATTCCGCGCCGCCGTAGAATTTGTTGACGGACGCGAAGGGCGCCGCGCCTATATCACTGCATTTGACAAGATAAAAGAAGCGTTGAAGGGAAAGACCGGCACAGTGATCCGGTAAAACAAAAAATTTTACAGAAAACCGGGATTGTCCCGGTTTTCTTTGTGCAATTTTTTAATTGATTTTTATGTATCCTTGGTGTAATATATGCATATACTTTATGTAGTATCAAAAACTACTTGTTGCTTTTACATCATGGAGGTGCATATTATGGAACAAAAAAAACATATCAAAGAACCCGGCAGCGCGATCACACATTTCATCGGTATGCTGATGGCGATCTTTGCGGCAGTGCCACTGCTCATCAAGGCAGCGCATGAGCCCAGCCGGATCTACATCATCTCGCTGACCATCTACGCGGCAAGCCTGATCTTATTATATGCCGCAAGTACGACTTACCATACATTCGATATCTCAACAAAGGTGAATACGGTTTTAAAGAAGATTGACCACATGATGATCTCCGTGCTGATCGCCGGCAGCTACACACCTGTGTGCCTTATCGTCCTGAGAGGCAGGACCGGGATCATCCTCCTTTCCATTGTGTGGGCGATTGCCCTGGCAGGGATTCTGATCAAAGCTTTCTGGGTTTACTGCCCGAAATGGGTGTCCTCTGTCCTTTATATTGGGATGGGATGGACCTGTGTCCTGGCTTTCACGCAGATCCTCAACAATATGTCTCCCGCGGCATTCGGCTGGCTCCTTGCAGGAGGCATTATTTACACAGCAGGCGGCATCATCTACGCGCTGAAGCTGCCGCTCTTTAATAATAAGCACAAAAACTTCGGAAGCCACGAAATTTTTCACCTGTTCGTCATGGGCGGGAGCGCGTGCCACTTTGTCGTCATGTACGCTTTCCTTCTTCCCTGATAATAATGACAGATATGATCCAAACAAAATTCCCGGCTGCAAAGCACCCTGCAGCCGGGAATTTTTTGTCCTCACTTATTTTTATTGTCTCTGTTTATCCCGGCAGATCCTGCCGCGAAAAGATTTTTTATGCGCTCATCCAGACCATGCTCTGTCAAATATTCTGCCGCTGCTTTCGGCATATACTGACGCCATGCGCCATCCCCGGCGATCAGAGCGCGCAGTTCGTTTCCTGTAATCCCTTTTTCTTTCGCGTCCCTCTCCCACAGGATCTCCGTCTTCAGGCCAAAAGATGACAGAATCTTTTCCTTTTCCCGGTCCCACTCCCCACAGATACTCATATAATATACCGCATTCTCCGGCGCATACTGCGCCAGCAGATCCGGTCTGCTCACGGGGAAGGGGATGATCTCAAACTCTTCCCTTTTCACGCCGAATTCAAGAAGAGAATTCCGGATCATCTCATATCGCTCGATATAAGTCAGAGGATTATCCCTTGGAAGCGTCCCGTACACATCCAGCGGCGATACTGCCGGATAGGAGAAAATATCCGGGTGTGTGATGCCCACATATAAAAGCCTGCATCTCATCTTTGCGGCAAGAAGATACTCCATATGCTTCAGATGAAGTCCCTGAAACCTGCCATGTACTACTCCTACTCCTCGTTCCGTCATTTTTTATCACCCTTTCTTCCCTGTGTCCGCCATTCCAATATCTGCCCCGTTATACACATTATTCGGAAAAAACTGAGCTTAAAGGGCAGAAAGCACATTCCTCAGGTTTTCCATGTCGGATATGTCCGGATGGGGAAGCGCCCGGTCAAAGTTCTCGATCATGGACTTCATCCTCTCATCTTCCGGATTCTTCTCCAGCACGGACTCATATCTCTTTCGTACAGTCACCGGCATCTTTCCCTGGCACATGTATCTCCCTGCCACCGTATTGTCAGGCGCCAGATGTGTGGCCACTTTATTCAGGATCCGGCTGAAATACTCCTGCGATCCCCCGAATCCTGCCGTTCCGAAAAGAAATACCCTGCTGCCGTGCAGAGATTCTAAAAATCCTGCCAGCTTTGCCCCGCTGTCCCCTTTATCTGTCCAGAATCCAGCAAAGATTATCTCTGCCTCTGACAGTCCTTCCACATTCGCAACATCCGGGACCGGCTCCCCGAAATACAGACATTCCTCTGTGCTTCCGCTCTGTCTATCCATATATCTTTTGATCTCCTCTGCCAGCATCTTAGTATTTCCCGTAGGGCTGTCATAGATCACTGCGTATTTCATACCTGTCATTTCCTTTCCGTCTGTTTTTTCACTGCTCTACTTATCTGTTTTTCTTATTTTTTGGTTTCCCGCCCGGCCCGCTCGGGACATGGCGGCTCAAAGCTCAAGCTGCACTCCGTCGATCGCTGCATACCTGAGGACATCCTCAGTATCATAGACGAGCTTCAGGGAGAAAAACTCCCTTCCCTCATCCAGCAGCCTGAAAAAGATCTTATCACCCTCCCACAGTTCAAGAGAAAAAATTCTGTCCTTATCTACCCACTCCAGTTCTCCTTCATCGCATGCTATAGGTTCTCCCGTGAATCCATCCGCCGTGTACAGTGACATATATTCCACTACATCTTCACCGTATACAAACGTCACGATCCCCCGGTATTTCCACGAAGTCAGGGTGTATCCTGTCTCCTCCCTGACCTCCCGCAGAAGGCACTCCTCCGGGCTCTCACCATGTTCAAAATGCCCTCCTACCCCGATCCATTTATCCTTGTTCACATCATTTTCCTTCACCGTGCGGTGCAGCATCAGATACTGCCCGTCTTTTTCTATATAGCACAATGTGCTCAGCCTTTCCATATCCTGCTCCCTCCTTCCGGCGCTGTTTTCCGCATCTGTACCGCTGTATCTCTTATCTGTCCTGTCACCTTCTTCTATCCTGCCGCCTGGCTCCATTGGCTCTCATACAGATGCTTATAAAATCCGCCTTTTGCCAGCAGGCTTTCATGATCCCCCTGCTCGATGATCTGTCCGTCTTTCATCACCAGGATCACATCCGCCTCGCGGATCGTGGACAACCTGTGCGCCACGATAAATGTGGTCCTGCCCTCCATCAGCTCCGCAAACGCTGCCTGGATCTTCAGCTCTGTCCTTGTATCAATCGAAGAGGTCGCTTCGTCCAGGATCAGCATGGGCGGTCTGCACAGCATGACCCTGGCAATGCATAGCAGCTGCTTCTGTCCCTGGGACAGTCCGCCTCCGTCCTCTGTGATCCATGTGTCATATCCTTTTGGAAGCCGGCGTATGAAGCTGTGGATATGGGAAGCTTTCGCCGCCGCGATCACTTCTTCCTCCGTGGCGTCCGGCCTTCCCATGGTAATATTGTCCCGGATGGTGCCGGTCTTGAGCCATGTATCCTGAAGGACCATGCCATATCCTGCCCGCAGGCTCCTGCGCGTCATATCCCGGATATCGATCCCCTCTACCTCGATTTTCCCTGCGTCTACATCATAAAACCGCATGAGCAGATTGATCAGAGTCGTCTTCCCGCATCCTGTGGGACCCACAATGGCGATCCTCTGCCCCGGCTTCACCTCCAGATTAAAGTCCCGGATCAGCTTCTGCCCCGGCACATAGGAAAACGCCACATCCTGTACCTTTACATTTCCCCTGACATCCTTAAGCTCCACCGCGTCAGATGCCTCCGGCTTCTGAGGTTCTTCTTCGATCAGGTCAAAGATCCTCTGGGCGCACGCCACCGCGTTCTGGAACTCAGTCACCACGCCGGAGATCTCATT
>CALWFS010000079.1 GCA_944377705.1 uncultured Mediterraneibacter sp.
CAAGAAACTGCCTTTTAAGGAGGATTACGGAATATGAGTATCTATACGAAAACCGGGGACAGGGGAACCACCTCTCTTATGAACGGGATCAGTGTTTCCAAGTCAGACGACCGCATTGAACTGCTGGGGACCATCGATGAGCTGAACAGCCATCTCGGTCTTGCAAAGGTGCTGGCTGATTCCGCACTGAAAAACCAGCTCTCTCATATACAGAAAAATCTTATGCAGATCATGGCCGGTGTAGCTGACCCGCGCTGTATGGACTACCGTTTCTCCGCTGACGAGACTTCTGCTCTTGAGCAGGAGATCGACCGGATCGAAAATTCCTTTCCACGCGCCAAGGAGTTTGTCCTTTACGGAGGCTGCGAGCAGTCTGCAAGGCTGGACGTGGCAAGGGCTGTGACCAGGCGGGCCGAGCGCCGCTTCCGCAAGGTGGAACAAAACTACGGCGCGGATGCCAAGGCGATTCAGTATATAAACCGCCTGTCTGATTATCTGTACATGTGCGCCAGATATGCTGATTACAGAGTGGAACATGAAAAAGCTGATAAGATACAGGATCAGGTTGTACGAAATATCATGAAGGATATGTGATTCTGTCTGCTGCCGGCAGAAAAACAGGCTGATTTTTTGCGAATGGGAATAAGCGAAAAATCAGCCTGTGTTCGGAGAGCGGCAGCGCATGAGCGGTTTTATGTTTATTCCAAATTTTTACTCAATAATTCTGTCAGCATATTTTGAAATTGAACATTTTCCTCAATATTTTCAAAGAAAAAAGTCTTATCGACCCCTTCAACATCTATAACCGCTCGTTTCAAGCAATTTTTTCCTTCCTCAGTATTAGAAATAGAATTAGCCCTTGTATCTGTTTCATGTGGCGAACGATAAATCAGGCCTTTTTTCTCAAGCAGTCTAACGGCAGAAGACACAGTCATAACATCAATCATAGAAAAATCGGAAATCCTTTTTTGCGTAATACATATGTCTTGTTCAGAAAGTTCTTCGATTACAGCTAAAATTACAAACTGCGTATGCGTTAAATTGTACGACTGCAGTACCTGTTTGATTTTTCTCTGCCAAAGCATGGATGACTGCCAAAAGAGCAGCCCGATACTCTCTTTATGATTTTTATATTCTGCAAACTTCATAATACTCTTACTATGCGGAAAGAAGCTTTTGCAGGCAATCGGGTATTCCCGCTGTAATCCCTTCCCCCATACCTTTCATCTGATTTTCTTCTCCGCCCTCAATGGTCACGGTATGAGTAATTGTAATACCATTTGCCTCCTCTTTCAAGATGTGTCCAAAAGTGACCGTAATAGGGCCAAGCTCAGATTTTGTGGTAAAACTTCTCCCAGCGGAACACTCGGTCAGCACAATGGGCAGGTTCGGTCCATATGCCATTTCCATAACGCCATGAGTACCGGCACAAAAGGGACCGGAAAGATGAACAGATTTTACGCTTCTGTCCCAAAAACTCCACTTGGTTACATCGGAATAGAGTTTCCAAATCTTATTAATGTCGGCTTTACCTGTAATGGATTTTTCATAGTAGAACATATTTTTTACCCTCCTTTATTATAAGTAAACTTATTATAAGTCATATTATAATAAAGGTCAAGGGTCTTATGCAGTTCTGCAGAAAGCGGCCAAATGTCGGGAGCTGGAGCCGCTCACTGCACATTCTTTTTGTTTAATTGTTTAATACTCGCCGGCCACTGTTGTTTTGATCAGGTTCGTATTTCCCGGTCTTCCGAGCGGAACACCTGCCGTAAGCACAACTACATCCCCTTTGTCAACATAGCCTTCCCTCTCTGCTGCCTCTGTTGCGTGCAGGAAAAGGATTTCCATGCTGTACTCTTCCCGGATATGAACCGGAGACACTCCCCAGGACATGTTGAGCTGGCGGCATGTACACTCATCCGGTGAGCAGCCCACGATCTGGCACCCTGGTCTGTACTTTGAGATCATCCTCGCTGTATGTCCGGACTTGCTGACCGTGATAATCGCTTTTGCGTCCAAGTCGATGGCAGTCATACACGTTGCATGGGAAATCGCGGTGGTCATATCCGGTTTTTCTTCTTTCTGCCGAACACTGAAAAGCTGGCTGTATGGGATGTCGCTTTCCGTGCGCGCCGCAATCTTGACCATGGTCCGCAGGGCTTCCACCGGATATTTCCCTGCTGCAGTCTCACCGGACAGCATGATCGCGCTTGTCCCCTGGTAGATCGCATTTGCCACGTCTGTCGTCTCGGCACGGGTCGGCCTGGGATTCTTTATCATGGAATCCAGCATCTGAGTAGCAGTAATTACCTGTTTGCCCGCATTGTAAACCTTTGTGATAATCTTCTTCTGGATAACAGGCACTTCCTCCAGTGGAATCTCAACTCCCATATCACCCCGGGCAACCATGATCCCATCTGCCGCCTCAATAATGCTGTCAATATTGTTGACGCCCTGCTGGTTCTCTATCTTCGCAATGATATTGATCTGCTCACCGCCATTCTCGCGAAGAAGCTTTCGGATCTCCTCCACATCATCCGCTGTTCTCGTAAAGGAGGCAGCTATAAAATCAAAGCCCTCCTGGATGCCGAACAGGATATCTTCCCTGTCCTTTTCACTGATAAATGGCATACTGACATCATTTCCCGGCAGATTGATCCCTTTTCGGTTAGAAACCGTACCGCCGTTCTTTACGATACAGTGCACGTCCTTCCCTTCTATACTCACAACCTCAAGACCGATCAGGCCATCATCTATGAGAACACTGTCGCCCGGTTTTACGTCCTTACAGAGATCTTCATAAGTAACGGACACCTTTTCCCGCGTACCTTCGATATCATCAGGAGTCAGGGTAAACACCTGACCTTCTTCCAGATCTATCTTCCCTTCCGCAAATGTTTTGATACGAATTTCCGGTCCTTTTGTATCCAAAAGAGCTGCCACATATTTGCCCTGGCGCTTTCTGATCTCCTTTAACTTATCAAGACGCTCCTTCTGCTCCGGATGCGTGCCGTGTGAAAAATTAAAACGTGCCACATCCATTCCTTCCCTGACCAGGGTTTCCATCACATCGCCTTGATCAGTAGACGGTCCGAGCGTACATATAATCTTTGTCCTACGCATGTTTCTTTCCTCCTGTAAGCGCTTTACTTCTTTCTTACCTATTGTATCACACAGAAGCCTTTCCTGCATTGGGAATCCGGTTTGTTTTCACATTTTTTACATTGTAAAACTATTTACATTTTTTTATTTTCTGATATAATTCAATGAGTTAGTCATATATAACCAAAGTTTCAGACCGCAAACGGAGGATGTCATTCACATGTCTGGAAAATTTTTATCAATAATATCAATCATATTACTTATTTTTTGCATGCTTACACTATTAAAACGCTCTGCCTCTCTGCAAAAACACCGAGCCTTCAAGTACCTCGCACGCCTGCATGCCCCCTGCGGGATCCTTCTTCTGATCACAGGATTATCCCACGGCATCCTGGCCGGGAACGCAGCTGATGGAAATGTCGCTGCCATGATAACAGGAAAACTCGCATGGATGCTGCTCCTGCTGCTTACGATACTCGCTCTGCCGAAACGGAAGATCAGACATACCCTGTGGCAGAAGATGCATATCATTCTTGCGGTTTCTGTATTCATCTTTACAATAGTCCATGTAGGATTTGCGGCTATTCTCTGAATCCTCTTGTACTGATCCCTCCCCTCTTCCTGATCCCGGAAGCAGAGCAGACCGGCTATGATACGCCGGTCTGCTTTTCATACCCTCTCCCTGGATATGTTCTTCTTATATGCACAGTATAAAAGCCCGATGACCAGCCCGAGAAGCGCCGGGCATATCCAGCCAAAACCATGCTTTGAAAATGGCAGAATATTCTTTGCCGTCTCAACTGTTTTTTCCAGGCGCAGCCCAGACAATACCTGATCCGGCAGTGCATTGATAAAATCAACCGCTGCCGCAGCCGCGGTAAATCCGGTCACCCAGCAGTACACTCTGCCGTCATTTCCAAAGAACCGCCCGAACAAAGCCAGCAGGATCAGTGTAATCGCGAGCGGATACAAAAACAGGAGCACCGGTTCAGACCAGGATACGATCGCGTCAAGTCCCAGATTTGCTATGAGAAAGGACAGGGCGCTGAACAAAACAGCCCATGCCCGATAAGACGGTCCTTTCGGGAATATTTCCTGAAATGCCTCGCCGCAGCTTGTGATCAGCCCTACTGCTGTTTTCAGGCATGCCAGGGTAACGGTTACCGCAAGAATGACCGCGCCCGCTGACCCGAAATAGTGCTCAGCGATCAGCGCAAGCGCCTCGCCGCCGTTGGAAGACAGCGGAAGCCCTCCCCGGCTCTGTGCTCCCACCACAGTAACCAGCACATAGATCACTGCCATCAGAGCTGAGCTCAGGATACCGGAGAATACTGTACTTTTCGCCACATCTCCGGGATTTTTTACGCCCAGATCCCTGATCACATTCACCACAATGATCCCAAATGCAAGTCCGGCCAGCGCGTCCATCGTATTATATCCTTCCAGAACCCCCTTAAAAAACGCTCCGGCAGCATACGCGCCCTCCGGCGCTGTCCCGGAAATGCTCCCCATCGGAGAAAGCAGGGCCCGGACGACAAGAATTCCCAAGAAGAGCAGAAACAGCGGGTTTAATACTTTTCCGATCCAGATCAGTATCTCTCCCGGGCGAAGTGAAAAGAACAGTACCGCAGCAAAAAACAGCAGAGAAAATACTGCCAGCGGCGTCATCTGCACAACCGCTGTCCGCGCATTTCCCTGAACGATCCGTTCCACTCCCACCGTATAGGCAACCGTAGCGCATCGCGGAATGGCAAAAAACGGACCGATCGTAAGATAGAGAGCGCAGGTAAAAAACCTTCCGTATCTCCTTCCCACACGGCTGCTCAGCCCCAGCAATCCGTCCTCCATACTGATGCCCAGCGCCGCCACGCCCAGAAGAGGCAGACCCACTCCGGTAATGAGGAAACCTGACGCTGCCTGCCACGTATTACTGCCCGCCATCTGCCCCATAGAAACAGGGAAGATCAGATTTCCCGCGCCGAAAAACATGCCAAAGAGCATACTTGCCACAAAAACTGTTTCTCGTCTGTCCAATGATCTTTTCATACGTTCCTCCGGTCTTTATATCTCTGTGTAACTTTTCTCATTACATACTATAATAATATAACACCGGGGTCAAATCTATCCTGTATGCGTAAGCTTATCCTATAAAAGATTTGTAATTCAGAATTTCAGGCACGCTTTAAATTGGTCACAGTCGATCTTAATATCAAATTCCCCGCCGAGAGCCTTTGCATATGTGCTCACGATCGCCAGCCCCAAACCGTTTCCATCCCCGGATCTTGCCTTATCTCCCCTGGCAAAACGCTCCACAATATCCTCCTTTGTAAAATCCATAGGATACCCGGAAGTGTTCGTGATTTCCAGACAGATCCTTCGTTTCCGGATCAGAGCTTTATCTCCACCGGCTTCCGCTGCTTCCCGGGAGATGCTGACATCTTCTTTTCCCTTATCATCAATATAGGTCTTGACAAATACCCTGGTCCCCCTGGCAGAATATTTCAGCGCATTCTCAACCAGGTTCTGGCAGATCCTGTAAAAATACCCGTTATCTGTATAAAGCTCTGTGCTTTCCCCCGTAAGCTGCGTCACAAATTCCAGACCGCTCGCTTTGATCTGGTCATCCATGTCTGCAAAGATCTGTTCGATCAGCCGATTCACCTCAAATTTTTCCGGATGCAGCTCGATATTTCCGCTACTTGCCTTTGCCAGATTAAACAGGCTGTTGATCATTTCTTTCAGTTTCTCTGCACGCTCAGAGATCACCTCCACATAATCTCTGAGCACATCACTCAATTCTTCCTTCTTGATCAATTCGATGTACCCCACCATAGAAGTAAGGGGGGTTTTGAGGTCATGAGAGACATTTGTGATCAGATCCACACGGAGCTGGTCGCTTCGGGATACCTTTTCCAGGCTCTTTCTCTCGATCTCCAGAGCTTCCTCCAGACGTTTCTGTCCCTGCTCTGCCATTTCTTCAATTCGCTTCTGCATATCCAGCTTATTCTGTTCCTGGATCAGATCCAGCTCCTTTTTCCTGAACCGCATGAACACTGCATACAGGAAAATAAACTGCACTAATACCGTAAAGATCATCATATAGCCCGCCGCGTAATTATAATGCCATCCTCCGCCATACCACACGCCGCCGCTTATCAGATGCCACATATACCACAGCGCGCACAAAAGCGCCGCTCCTCCTGTCTGGCAGAGTCTTCTCTCCACTGTGCTTTCAATTTCTTTCCACGCCCCGTAGGGATCCTGTTCAGGCATCCACATGCCGCTGCAGCGCCGTTTCAGCAGTGTACTAAAAATAAGGACCAAGCCTGCGCCAAGGAACAGATTTCCGAGGATACCGAAGAATAGCGTATCTCCGGTAGTATGCCATGTACGGTATGCAATGATCACATAAAACATCCACACTGCTAGTAGCAGAAGCAGCGCTGCCAGTATATATTTCGCCTGCGTCCAGTGAATCTTCAAAAACCCCTGTATCTTTTTAGCTGTATTTTTCCATTTTGTAGCCAATTCCCCACACCACCTTTACATATCTTGGTTTTTTAGTATCGATCTCTATCTTCTCGCGGATATGTCTGATATGCACCATCACTGTGTTTTCTACAGTGTAGCTTGCAGACTCCTGCCAGACATTCTCATAAATCTGCTCCGCCGAAAACACCTGACCCGGATGCTCCATAAGAAGCTCCAGTATTTTGTATTCCGTTGCAGTAAGCCGGACCTCTTCCCCCTCAACGACTGCGGTTCGCCTCTTCTTATCCAGTATCACGCCTCCATTGATGATCTGATCCACCTCAGCCCTGGGAGCCCCCTCTCCCCACATGCGGTATCTGCGCAGATGGGCTTTGACCCGCGCGATCAGTTCCGCCGGATTATAGGGCTTCTCTACATAGTCATCTGCACCAAGCACCAGCCCTGACACCTTATCGCTCTCCTCCGTCTTTGCCGAAAGGATGATCACCGGTATCCTTGACTTTTCCCTCAGCTTCATAAGCGCTGACAGACCATTGAGTCTTGGCATCATCACGTCCAGAAGGATCAGATCCACAGAATGCTCCTCCATGGCGTCAAGCGCCTGCATCCCGTCATATGCCTTTATCACCTCAAATCCCTCATATTTCAGAAGCTCGCTGATCGAATATACAATTTCCTTATTGTCATCCACCACCAGGATCGTTGCCTGGTCTGCATTTTCTTTTACTGCTCCGCTGTCCATATCTACCTCCTGCATTTATCTCTTTCGTCCTTACACTGCTGACTATAAACGCGCCGAGTTAAAAAAACCTCGATGTAAATCTTAAAAATTTCTTAGGGGAAATCAATCCCTTACCATTTTAAAATATCCATAAAAAAAGTAAAGATTTTTAACAAACAAAAATCTTTACTTTACTTTCTTCCGTCTTATTATTTACAGATGCTTCTTACTCCACCGCTGTCTGCTTCACACGGTTCAGCCCCTTTGACACTGCCGGGATGGAGATGACCACGATCGTAATCACAGCCTCCACAAGCAGATAACTGTAATTATATACGATCGGATATACGCCCTTCAGAGACTGTGGGAAATTCTCCGGCATATAGTCCATCCAGTACAGATATCCTCCCAGAGCATGAAACGCGCCCCTTGCCAGCACAGCCGCGATATACCCTTTGAGCAGCCCGTGCCTGCTTTTTGCGAAAAATCCGGCAATGCCCAGCGCCGCAAACGCCAGTATGTAGTCACAGCACACCTGGAAAAACGACAGCACGTACGGTTCCTGGATAAACTGAAGGATTCCAAAGGCCAGTCCTACAAAAATACCCGTGCCCGGTCCGTACCAGTTTGCTGCCAGGACGATAAAGAGCATGCTGCACAGCGTCACACTCCCTCCCCAAGGCATGTTCCAGATCTTGATATACGATGTAATAAACGCCAGCGCCATCGCTGCCGCACAGAATACCAGCTGCTTTGTGCTCATCCTTTTCTTTAAAGAATGTTTCCCTGCAAAATAGGATGCTGCCAGGAACAATACGATCCCGGCAATGATCGTAAACGCATACCCGGCAGCTGTAAGCCCTCCCTCTGCATTGACAAAAAATCCAGACATAATAAAAACCCTCCTGTCTTCAGATTGAAAACAAAAGGGCAAAAAGCACACTCATAACGCATCCCTGCGCTGGCATTATCCAGATCAGGTTATGGGTCGAAGTTTTAAACTTCCTCTCAGCCTGTCACACAAGCTCCCCTTGTCATCAATCCTATAAAATTGTAATTTTGTAACGGACTCTATTTTAAATGCGGTCCCGGGAAAAGTCAAGGCTGACTTTCGCCCTGCCCGCTTTCTTGACTGTAGGATTACAATACATGTGTTACAACTGAATATTTAAAAAGCGAGGATAGCCTCTTTTGTGTTATATTTGAAT
>CALWFS010000080.1 GCA_944377705.1 uncultured Mediterraneibacter sp.
ATGATGAGTATGCCGCAATGATGGAGGATATGCTCTTTAAGACGGATACAGACTATGCTCCGTGGACGATTATTGAGTCTATGGATAAGCGGTTTGCCACGCTTAAAATCTATACGACTGTGATCAAGGCGATGGCAGACCAGGTGGAAAAGGTGCAGAAGGAAAAAGAGGAGAAGGCGGCACAGAAGCTGGCGGATGCAGAGAGGGCTACGGACGGTGAGGCTGATGCAGTAGCTGACATCGCAAAGGAAGCGGATGAAGAGATGAAAGACCTCCAGGTATCCATCCTGTCAAAAGCAGACCTGTCTCTTCGGTATACACGGGAAGAATATAAGGAAAAACTGGATAAACTCCAGAAGAAGATGGAAAAACTCCATGGAGAACTGTACCGCAGGAGGATTCCGGTGGTGCTCGGCTTTGAAGGATGGGACGCAGGAGGAAAAGGAGGCGCGATCAAACGTCTTACAGAGCGGATGGATGCCCGGGGATACGTGGTGAATCCGACAGCATCGCCGAATGACATCGAAAAAGCCCATCATTATCTGTGGAGATTCTGGAGGGCAATGCCAAAAGACGGACATGTGGCGATCTTTGACCGCACATGGTATGGGCGCGTCATGGTGGAAAGGATCGAAGGATTCTGTACCACAGAGGAATGGAAGCGCGCTTACAAAGAGATCAATGACATGGAGAAGGATCTGTATGATGCGGGTGCGATCGTGATTAAATTCTGGATGCACATTGATAAAGACGAACAGGAACGGCGTTTCAGGGAGCGCCAGGAGAACCCGGAAAAACAGTGGAAGATCACGGACGAGGACTGGAGGAACCGGGAAAAGTGGGATCAGTACAAGGATGCGGTCAATGAGATGCTGATGCGGACTTCAACAGACTATGCCCCCTGGGTCGTTGTGGAGGGGAATGACAAGTATTATGCGAGAGTCAAAGTGCTCCGGACTGTTGTAGAGGCGATCGAAAAGAGATTGAAAGAGGAATAAAAAGAACTGCTGTCCTTAAGCAGACGGAAAGGGGAGAAGAAAATCCGATGACGATCAGAGAGCAGCTTGAAGAACGTGAACTGGAATATTTAAGCCCATATGCTACGCTGGATAAGAATTCAAAAGGAAGAATGAAAGACGAGCCTCAGTGTGATATCCGCCCGGTTTTCCAAAGGGACCGGGACCGGATCCTGCACTGTAAGGCGTTCCGGCGCCTGAAGCAGAAGACGCAGGTTTTCCTGCTCCCAAAGGGAGACCATTACCGGACACGGCTGACTCATACACTCGAAGTATCCCAAAATGCGAGAACAATCGCAAAGGCGCTGCGCCTGAACGAAGACCTGGTGGAGGCGATCGCCCTGGGGCATGACCTGGGGCACACTCCTTTCGGGCATGCAGGGGAGAGAGCCCTGAATACAGTCTACCATTTTTCCCATCACAGGCAGAGTCTGCGGGTTGTGGACTGCATTGAAAAGGAAGGAAAGGGACTGAACCTGACCTGGGAGGTGAGAGACGGTATCCTGAACCATCAGACGGCCGGACATCCCCATACTCTGGAGGGGTGGGTGGTCCGCCTCTCGGATAAGCTTGCCTATATCTATCATGATATGGATGACGCGATTCGTGGAGGGATCCTCACCGAGGACAATATCCCGGCAGATATACGGAAGATACTGGGGAATTCCTGCAAGGAGCGGCTGAACAGGCTGATCCACGATGTGGTGACGAACAGCATGGAACGTCCCGAGATCCGGATGTCTCCTGATGTGGAAAAAGCGATGGCAGACCTTAGGGCGTTTATGTTTGAACATGTTTACCTCAATCCGAAAGCAAAAGGTGAGGAAGATAAGGCAGTACATATGGTCGAACAGCTGTTTGATTATTATATGAGACATCCCGGCGCCCTGCCCGAGCAGTTTAAAAATACGCTGGAGACTTCAGACGCCAGCAGAGAACAGATCGTATGTGATTATATTGCCGGAATGACAGACCCTTATGCGGTCAAAAAATTCCAGGATTTATTTGTCCCGGAGGCGTGGAAAGTGTGAGGCGGTGAAAAATTTAAAAAAATAAAGGAAAGAAAAAACTTTTGTCGAATATATATTATAGGGTATTCTTTATGGAGGAAATACATGTACTATTCGGATGAGCTGATCGAAGAGATAAGGACAAGAAATGATATAGTAGATGTGATATCCGGCTATGTCCGGCTGCAGAAAA
This sequence comes from uncultured Mediterraneibacter sp., assembly GCA_944377705.1. GTDB lineage: Bacteria > Bacillota > Clostridia > Lachnospirales > Lachnospiraceae > Mediterraneibacter. Next base: position 2,220 of record CALWFS010000080.1, read on the forward strand.
AAGGCAGTTCTTATTTTGGGCTGTGCCCCTTTCACAACGAAAAATCCCCTTCGTTTTCCGTGAGCAGACAGAAGCAGATGTATTACTGCTTCGGGTGCGGGACAGGAGGAAATGTATATACGTTCCTGATGGAATATGAGAATTTTTCGTTTGTGGAGGCAGTAAAATTCCTGGCAGACAGGGCAGGAATCGAACTCCCTGAGGTGGAATACTCGAAAGAGGCAAAGGCAAGGGCAGACCTGAAGACATCGATTCTTGAAGTGAACAAAACTGCTGCAAAGTATTTTTACGCCCAGTTAAAGTCCGAGAGAGGAACACAGGCATATACATATTTGAAGGACAGAGGACTGTCTGATGAGACGATTACAGCATTCGGCCTGGGATATTCCAATAAATACAGTGACGACCTCTACAAATATCTTCGGGGGAAAGGATACAGCGAGGAGCTGATCCGGCAGGCAGGGCTGGTGAATACAGATGAGCGGCACGGAGTGTACGATAAGTTCTGGAACAGAGTCATTTTCCCGATCATGGATGTGAACAGCAGGGTCATCGGGTTCGGCGGCCGCGTCATGGGAGATGCAAAGCCGAAGTATCTGAACTCTCCTGAAACCCTGGTTTTTGACAAGAGCCGGAATCTGTACGGGCTGAACAGGGCGAGGACATCAAGAAAGCCGTATTTCCTCCTGTGCGAAGGATATATGGATGTGATCTCCCTGCATCAGGCGGGATTTACGAATGCGGTGGCATCGCTGGGAACAGCGCTTACGTCGGGACATGCCTCTCTGATCAAGAGGTATGTGCAGGAGGTATACCTGACATATGACAGTGATGATGCAGGAACACGCGCTGCACTGCGCGCGGTCCCCATCCTGAGGGAAGCAGGGATATCAGCGAAGGTGATCCGCATGGATCCCTATAAGGATCCGGATGAATTTATCAAGAATCTGGGGGCGGAGGAATACGAAAAGAGGATCCGGAACGCAAGAAACGGTTTCATGTTCAGCCTGGAGATGCTGGAGAAGGAATATGACATGGCATCCCCGGAGGGAAAGACGGATTTCTTCCGTGAGACAGCAAGACGTCTGCTGAACTTTGAGGATGAGCTTGAACGGAACAACTACATAGAGGCTGTATCTGCCGCCTATAAAGTCAGCAGAGAGAGTCTGGAAAAGCTGGTCGCCAAAACCGCGGTCAGCGCGGGAATGGCTAAGCCGGTCAGCCGTCCGAAACGGGCGGAGGGCACGGCAAAACCAAAGGAGGACGGCATCCTGACATCTCAGAAAGCGCTCCTTACCTGGATGATTGAAAGTGAAAAGCTGTACAGGACTATCAGCAGTCTCATCAGTCCGGATGATTTTACCGACGGAATCTACCGCACAGTGGCTCAGCTTTTGTATGAACAGCATGAAAACGGAGGTCTGAATCCGGCAAAGATATTGGATCACTTTACTGAGGAAGAGGATCACAGAGAAGCCGCTTCTCTTTTCCATACAAAGATACGCCAGTTGAATTCAAAAGAGGAAGAGGAACAGGCACTCAAAGATATTCTGCTGAGAGTCAAAGCCCACAGCATTGATGTGAAGACATCGGAGCTGGATCCCGCGGATATGTCAGGATTACAGCATTTGATGGAAGAAAAGCGAAAGCTGGAGGACCTCAGGGCACTGCATATTTCTATTGATTAAGGATAAAATAAAACAAGATAGCCCGCGCTCCCGCGCCGGCGAAGGAAGGATGGACACATGGAAGAAAACACACAGAAATTTCTGGAAAGAATGAATGAACTGGTAGCGCTGGGAAAGAAGAAAAAAAGCGTGCTGGAAGTTCAGGAGATCAACGATTTCTTTGCAGATATTGAATTGAATACCGATCAGATGGAGAAGGTGTTCGATTATCTGGAGGCAAACAACATTGATGTGCTCCGGATCAGTGCGGATGCAGATGATACTGACGTGGATATCGATGACATTATATCTGATGAGGAAGAAGTGGATATGGAGAATATTGACCTGTCCGTTCCGGAGGGTGTCAGCATCGAGGATCCGGTCCGCATGTATCTGAAAGAGATCGGTAAAGTCCCCCTTCTGAATGCGGAGAGGGAGATCGAACTTGCAAAAAGGATGGAGGAAGGGGACGAGGAGGCTAAAAAGGAGCTTGCTGAGGCGAACCTTCGACTTGTCGTCAGTATTGCAAAAAGGTATGTGGGAAGAGGCATGCTTTTTCTTGACCTGATCCAGGAGGGCAATCTGGGTCTGATCAAGGCGGTTGAAAAATTTGATTATCACAAGGGGTATAAATTCAGTACCTATGCTACATGGTGGATTCGCCAGGCAATCACGAGAGCGATCGCTGATCAGGCGAGAACGATCCGTATCCCTGTGCATATGGTGGAGACGATCAACAAACTGATCCGTGTTTCCCGCCAGCTCCTTCAGGAACTGGGCAGGGAGCCGCTTCCGGAAGAAATCGCAAAGGAACTGGACATGCCTGTGGAGCGTGTGCGTGAGATCCTAAAGATTTCTCAGGAGCCGGTGTCCCTGGAGACTCCGATCGGCGAGGAGGAGGACAGTCATCTGGGTGATTTTATTCAGGACGACAATGTACCTGTACCGGCAGAGGCGGCTGCGCAGACTCTTTTAAAAGAGCAGCTTGATGAGGTGCTCGATACTTTGACAGAGAGGGAGCAGAAAGTCCTGCGGCTCCGTTTCGGGATGAATGACGGAAGGGCGCGCACACTGGAGGAAGTCGGCAAGGAGTTTGATGTGACCAGAGAGCGTATCCGCCAGATTGAGGCGAAAGCGCTCAGGAAGCTCCGTCATCCGAGCAGGAGCAGGAAATTAAGAGACTACTTGGATTGATGGGGTCAGCCGCGAGGGTATATATGGAATTATCAAAAAGACTTCAGGCGGTCGCAGGGCTTGTGACCGCCGGATCTGTACTGGCAGATATCGGTACGGATCATGCCTACATCCCGATCTGCCTTGTGCAGAGCGGGCGGATCAAAGGGGCAGTGGCAATGGATATAAACCGGGGACCTCTTAAAAGGGCAGAGGAGAATATCAGAGAACACGGGCTGGAAGACCGAATCCACACCAGGCTGTCAGACGGATTTGAGGCGCTGGAGCCTGGAGAAGCTGACTGCGCGGTGATCGCCGGCATGGGCGGAGGGCTGTCGGTCCGTATCCTGAAGGAGGGCGGCAGTGTGATTGGGACGCTTAAAGAATGCATCCTTCAGCCACAGTCCGAGATCGAAAAAGTGAGAGCCTTTCTTTTGGAGGAAGGTTTTTTATTTATTGCGGAAGATATGGTGGAAGAGGACGGCAAATACTATCCTATGATGAAAGTTGCCTGTCCGGGAAGAAAAGATGCCCCAAAAAGAGAGAAAAGTGCGGCAGGCGCGTGCCCCAGTGGAAGTGACTGGGATGAGACAGAGCTGTTGTACGGGAGATACCTGCTGAGAGGAAAAAATCCTGTGCTCAGAGAGTACCTGGAGCGCGAGATACATATAAAACAGCAGATATTAAAGGGGCTTGAGGGACAGGATTCCCCAAGGATCACTGAGAGAAAGAAGGAACTGTTAAAAGAGGTCAGAAAAGCAGAGAAAGGGCTGGTGTATTATGCTGTGTAAAGAGATTATGCAGGTGATAGAGGCGGCTTATCCGAGAGAGGCGGCGCTGGATTTTGACAATGTGGGGCTGATTGCAGGGAGAGCGGAAAAAGAAGTGGAGAGAGTATATATCGCTCTGGATGCTGTGGATTCTGTTATAGACCGTGCGATCGAGGCAGGGGCGGATATGCTCATTACCCATCATCCGCTGATTTTCTCCCCGATGAAAAAGATAACGGATGAAGAGTTTATAAGCAGGAGGGTCGTAAAGCTCATCCAAAATGACATTTCTTATTATGCGATGCATACGAACTACGACGTACTCGGCATGGCGAAGCTATCTGAAAAGATCCTGGGCATCCGCGAAGCTGAAATCCTGGATATCACTATGGAAAAGGATGGCAAAGCAGAAGGAATCGGAAGAGTAGGCATGCTTGAAAAGCCTATGACACTGGAGGAATGCTGTCTTTATGTGAAGCATAGACTGAATCTGGGAAGCCTGAAAGTATTCGGGGATATGCAGGCAGAAGTGTCCAGACTCGCTATTTCTCCGGGATCGGGGAAGACGGCGATCGCTGCCGCGATCGCAAAGGGCGCGGATGTGCTTGTGACCGGAGACATCGGACATCATGACGGACTGGATGCTGTGGAGCAGGGGCTGTCTGTCATCGATGCAGGACATTATGGAACGGAATATATTTTTATTGATGATATAAAGCGGTTCTTGGAGGATAAGCTTCCCGTACTTGATGTCATGACAACTCCGGTGATCCATCCGTTTCAGGTTATATAGAGAATAAGGAGGAGCAAAGGTGGAAAGGAGAATATGCAGGGTCTGCATCAACGGGGAGACGAGAGAATATGCCGCTGGGACGTCCTATCTGGAGATCGCTGAGGAGTTCCAGTCTCAGTATGAACACCAGATCGTGCTTGTCTTTGTGGATGGGAACCATCTGCAGGAACTGAGAAAGAGAGTGGAAAAGGACTGCGCGCTCCGGTTTGTTACTACGGGAGACCCTATCGGACATGAGGCATACAAAAGAAGTATGTGCTTTCTCCTGGTAAAGGCTGTCCATGATGTGGCGGGACATGATAAGATCGAAAGGGTACGGATTCACTTTTCTGTGGATAAAGGATACTACTGTACAGTAGAAGGAGGCGTGGAGCTGACAGGAGAATTTCTGGAGAAAGTATCTGTCCGTATGAGAGAGATTTCGTCTCAAAAGCTTGCCCTCGGTAAGCGCAGCGTCCATACTTACGATGCTGTGGAAATGTTCCACAGGCATGGCATGTATGACAAGGAACGGCTGTTTGAGTACAGACGGGTGTCAAAAGTTAATATATACAGTATCAACGAATTTGAGGACTATTATTACGGATATATGGTACCTGACACCGGATGTCTGAAATACTTTTCCCTGCATCTGTATGACGAGGGATTTGTGATCCAGATGCCGGTCAGGGAAGAGCCGGAGAAGGTGCCGGAGTTTAAGCCCAGCCCAAAGCTTTTCCGGGTGCTCAGGGAATCTGTGCTCTGGGGGGACTGTCAGGAAATCGAGACAGTGGGCGCGCTGAATGACATGATCACAAAGAATGATATGCGAGAAGTGGTGCTTGTCCAGGAAGCGCACCAGGAACGTCAGATTGGGGAGATTGCCAAGAAGATTGCAGAGAAAGGCAATGTAAAATTTGTTCTGATCGCAGGACCCTCTTCATCTGGGAAGACGACCTTTTCACATCGGCTTTCCATACAGCTGCGTGTAAACGGGATGAAACCTCATCCGATCGCAGTTGATAATTATTTTGTGGACAGGGAACACACCCCGAAGGACAAGGATGGAAATTACAATTTCGAATGTCTTGAGGCTATTGATATCCTGAAATTTAATGAAGATATGAAAGATCTGCTGGAGGGAAAAGAGGTTTATCTTCCGGTCTTTGATTTCAAGACCGGCAGGAGAAGGTATGAGAATCGTCCGAAAAAGCTGGGCCCCCAGGATATCCTCGTCATAGAGGGGATTCATTGCCTGAATCCGAAGCTTACAGAGCTGATGGATGATGAGAATAAATTTAAGATCTACATCAGCGCTCTGACTCAGCTTAATATCGATGAGCATAACCGAATTCCCAGTACGGACGGGAGACTGATCCGCAGGATCGTGCGGGATGCCCGCACACGGGGCGCTTCCGCGACAAAAACGATTGCTATGTGGTCCTCTGTGAGAAGAGGAGAGGAGGAGAATATCTTTCCATTTCAGGAACAGGCGGATGCGATGTTTAATTCGTCTCTGCTCTATGAGCTTGCGGTGCTCAAACAGTATGTTGAGCCTCTGTTGTTCAGTGTGGATAAAGAGTCGGAAGAGTACTTGGAAGCGAAGAGACTGCTGAAGTTTTTTGATTATTTTGTGGGGATCGGAAGTGAATATATTCCGACGAATTCTCTGCTGAGAGAATTTATCGGGGGAGGCTGCTTTAACGTGTGATGTGAATAAAAAATAACGCTCTGTTATCGAAAAGATAGCAGAGCGCTGTTTTGGTTAAGTAGCGGAAACTGGATTTGAACCAGCGACACCACGGGTATGAACCGTGTGCTCTAG
>CALWFS010000081.1 GCA_944377705.1 uncultured Mediterraneibacter sp.
CCTCCCGGCACCTGCGCGACCGTCTGTTCCGCGAGCTGAACACAGATGTCAGCCTCCGGGTAGAAGAGATGGAGAATACGGACAGCTTCAAAGTATCCGGAAGAGGCGAGCTCCACCTGTCCGTGCTCATCGAGAACATGCGCCGCGAGGGCTATGAATTCGCAGTGAGCAAGGCTGAAGTACTCTACCACACCGATGAAAACGGAAAGAAGCTGGAGCCTATGGAGACCGCTTATATCGATGTACCGGACGAATTCACCGGCGTTGTGATTGAGAAGCTGGGCCAGAGAAAGGGCGAACTTCGCAATATGAGCGTATCCAGCGGCGGCTATACCCGGCTGGAGTTCTCCATCCCATCCAGAGGGCTGATCGGTTACCGAGGAGAATTTCTCACTGATACAAAAGGGAACGGGATCCTCAACACAAGCTTGGAGGGCTACGCTCCTTACAAAGGAGACATCCAGTACCGCAAACAGGGATCTCTCATCGCGTTTGAGACCGGCGAATCCGTCACTTACGGATTATACAGCGCTCAGGAGCGCGGCACATTGTTTATAGGTCCCGGGGAAAGGGTATATTCGGGAATGGTCATCGGTCAGAACGGCAAAGCTGAGGATATTGAGCTGAACGTCTGCAAGACAAAACATCTGACGAATACCCGTTCATCCAGCGCGGACGAAGCGCTCCGCCTCACTCCGCCAAGGATCTTAAGCCTGGAACAGGCTCTGGACTTTATAGACACAGACGAGCTTCTGGAAGTCACACCAGAGTCACTGCGCATCCGCAAGAAGATACTTGACTCCAGGCTGCGTAAGAGAAGTAACATGAAATAAAAATCCAGGATACCGCATCCGCGTTTTCCCATACTCCTTTGGGAAGCGCGGGGCGCCCTTACAAGGAGGACGCATATGCAGAAATACGCACATCTTTTTCTGAAATACCTTACAAAAATACTGGAATTCGTAATCGCGGCCCTGCTCGCCTGCGGCATTATCATCATGACCGTAAAGCTGGGCTTCTCCATGGGCGAGCTGACAGACGCCAGTTCTTACCCAAACTACGATGACCTGCTCACAGCCTGCTTTAACCTGATCATCGGCGTAGAGCTGATCCGCATGCTCTATCTTCACACGCCGCTTACAGTTTTCGAAGTGCTGATGTTTGCCATTGCAAGGCAGATTATCATTGACCACTCTTCCCCGCTGAACAGCCTGCTGGGCGTTATCGCCATTTCCATTCTGTTCGCCACGAGGAAATTTTTATTCTCTTCTTTTGATCAAACAGACAAAACCGTGTTCCACGCAATGCAGAAGGTCAGCCAGGTCAACCGGCTTTTCAATCTGAATATTCCCTGTGAGGATAAGGACGACACTCTTTTGGATGTTATGATGCAGAAACTGGATGAGGAAGGCACTGAAATCGGAACAGGCGCCTGTGTGTACTTTTCCGAGCTGGGGCTGCGAGCCGCAAAAATAAAAGATGGAAAAATCACCCGGATCGAAGTGATTCGTTCTATACATTAACGAAGTTCCGTGTTATAATATTTACATAATATAAACACATATTTATCATAGGTTTATGTTAAATATTGACAAAAAGGAGTTGAACAGCATGAATTTTATCATCAGCGGAAAGAATATTGAGGTAACCCAGGGACTTAAAGATGCTATTGAGCAGAAATTAGGAAAACTTGAAAGGTACTTCACTCCTGAAACAGAAATCGTCGTAACACTCAGCGTGGAGAAAGGACGCCAGAAGATCGAGGTAACAATCCCCGTCAAAGGCAATATCATCCGCTCTGAGCAGACAAGCAATGATATGTATGTTTCTATTGATCTCGTGGAGGAGATCATCGAGCGCCAGCTGCGCAAATACAAAAACAAGCTGGTCGCAAAGAGCCAGGGACATCCCACGGCAGCTACCCCCTCCGGCAGTATACGGACTGAATTTATCGAATCTGGAGAGGAATCTCCGGAGGATGACGAGATCCGTATCGTGCGTACAAAGAAATTTGGCGTTAAGCCCATGTTCCCGGAGGATGCATGCCTCCAGATGGAGCTCCTCGGACACAGCTTCTTTGTATTCTCTAATGCAGATACAGATGAAGTCAACGTCGTATACAAGAGAAAAGACGGCTCCTTTGGTCTGATTGAGCCAGAATTTTCATAGATTTCTCGTAAGATTATAAGGATCTATAAAAGCCTTAAAACGGAACTATTTGACAGATTCCCGTTTTAAGGCTTTTTCATTTTCTCTCAATCCAGCAGCAGCCCTTCTTCCGTCTCCGCAAACCAGCAGTTTTCCAGCTCCTGCATCTGTGCCTGCCCGTTTGTCCCTTCCATAAGCGCTTTTGTCAGCGCGCCTTTTTCCCCGTCCGGGACAAGCACAGTGATCTCAACCCGGTCCGTATACACGGTATCCAGTATGGCGAGACCTCTCTGCCCCAAAATATACTGGATCTTTCCCAGTCCTGTATAGTCTGTGATGATCCTCAGTTTAAAACCGTGTATTCTGGTAATAATCTCTGTGTGCGCAAGCGCCTCCGCAGCCGCGGCGGTATATGCCCGGACAAGCCCTCCTGTCCCCAGAAGAGTCCCTCCGAAATACCTGGTAACCACCACAAACACATCTGTCAGTGCCCTGCCGCGGATCACTTCAAGGATCGGTTTTCCGGCGGTTCCAGCAGGTTCCCCGTCATCACTCATACGCTCCTGTCCCGGATTTCTTCCGATTACATATGCCCAGCAGTGATGCCTGGCGTCCCAGTATTTCTTTTTTACTTCCTCCAGATGTGCAAATGCTTCTTCCTCTTCTGTAACAGGATATACTTCTGCAATAAAGCGGGATTTTTTTTCCACGATCTCCCCTGCCCCGCCTTTATATACTGTACGATAACAATCCATTGCAACCTCCTCCGGCGGCATGCCCTGCCCCGCCCAAACTGATTCTACTATACCAGACTGACAAAAAATGCACAATATCAACAGCCTTCTTCTATATTTTACAATTCTAAATATTCCTAAGAAAATATGAAGATTTTATTTTTTTCTTTATTTGAAAGATGATATTTGATATAATCATAGAAGTTGAAAAGGAGGATGTTATTCGTGAATTACGGAAAAAATAATCTTTCCAGGCGAAAGAAAAGTATTTCTTCAAAAAAGAAGATGAAACAGAAACGTGTGGGCGTCCGCTTTTTTAAAGCCCTTATCATCTGTGTTCTTCTTCTGGCAGTTATCTGCGTCATAGGAGGTGCGATTTTTGCCAAGAAGATCATCGATGATTCTCCCCGCGTCTCGGCAGACGATATCCTTCCCAAAGGATTTACGACTACTATCGTAGATCAGAACGGGACTGTAATTGATACACTGAAGGATTCTGATTCCAACCGTGTCTACAAGACTTACGATGAGATCACGGCAAATTCGGATTTTCTTCCCCATGCATTTGTAGCGATCGAGGACGAGCGTTTCTACGAACATAACGGAATTGATATCCAGGGTATCATCCGTGCCGGTCTTGTAGGGGTTGCCAATGGCTTTGATTTTACCGAAGGCGCCAGCACCCTCACTCAGCAGCTTATCAAAAACAATGTGTTCCCTGACTTTGTCAACGAGAATACATTCTTTGACCGGGTGGAACGTAAGCTTCAGGAGCAGTATCTTGCACTTGCGTTTGAGAAAGAGATGAGTAAGGATGAGATCCTTGAAGCATATATGAATACGATCAACCTGGGGCAGGGCTGCCTCGGCGTGCAGACTGCGTCCACAAGATACTTCAATAAAGATGTGGCTGATCTGACTCTCTCTGAGTGCGCGGTCATTGCAGCGATCACCCAGAACCCGACCAAGTATGATCCGGTGACCAATCCTGAAGAAAACGCAAAAAGACGGGAAGAAGTCCTCAATAAAATGCTGGAACAGGATTATATCGATCAGACACAGTATGATGAGGCAGTCGCAGACTCTGTTTACGACAGAATCCTTCAGACCGCAGCGATCACAGAGGATACGACGCCGTACTCTTACTTTACTGACGCCATGATCGAAGATGTGATCAATGATCTCATGGAGGAGAAAGGATATACCGAGACTCAGGCATACAACCAGCTGTACAGCAACGGTCTGACGATCAAGTCCACCCAGGATCTCTCCATCCAGCAGATCTGTGACGAGGTGGTGGCAGATGAGTCTCTCTATCCGATCGCTGAATATGGTGTAGAATACGCTCTGACAATCCATCGGGCGGACGGCACGGCAGAAAATTACAGCAAGGAGAATCTCGGAACCTATATCAGCAGCACTTACGGCGACTCAAACCCTCTTGTCTTCAGCTCTGAAGACGAGGCGCGGGCGATGATCGAGGAATACAAGAGCACGCTTGGCATTAATACCGACGCCGGCGATACAGTGGATGAGAACCTGACCGTCACACTTCAGCCCCAGACTTCTGTTGTCGTCATGGATCAGTATACAGGACAGGTCAAAGCCATCGTAGGAGGACGCGGCGCAAAAACCACCAGCCTCTCTCTGAACAGGGCGACTGACTCCACAAGGCAGCCCGGATCCTGCTTCAAGGTTCTCTCAACCTATGCGCCGGGTCTGAATGAATGCGGGATGACTCTTGCCACAACGATCAAGGACGAGCCATACCGTTATGCCAGCGGACAGCAGGTCAACAACTGGGATGGCAGATATATCGGTCAGGCAAGAGTACGCTATGCGATCGAGCATTCTATGAACGTCTGCGCGGTGCGCACGCTGACAGAGACCGTAGGACTTGAAAAAGGCTATCAGTACCTGCAGAAATTCGGCTTTACTACACTTGTAAACAATAATCCGGACTATCCGGGCATGACAGATGTCTCACAGTCCACTGCTCTTGGCGGTATTACCCGAGGTGTTTACAATCTTGAAATGACAGCCGCATATGCAGCCATCGCAAATGGAGGAGTATACACGGAACCGATCCTTTATACAGAAATCCTTGATCATGACGGAAATGTATTGATCGATAACTCTACACCCGAGACCCATGAAGTGATCAAAGACTCCACAGCGTATCTCCTGACAAGCGCAATGGAGGATGTTATCACAAGAGGTACAGGTACAAGCGCAAGACTGAGCAATATGCCGGCAGCAGGTAAGACAGGTACGACCGAGAACAGTACAGACCTGTGGCTCTCTGCATACACTCCGTACTATACAGCTTCTGTGTGGGGCGGATATGATGAAAATAAACACATGGAAAACCTGAGCCAGTCATGGCATATGGTCATCTGGAGAAATATCATGCAGCGCATCCACGAAGGGCTTGAGTACAGGGACTTTACAGTCCCGTCTTCCGTGGTCCAGAAAACAATCTGTACACAGACCGGCAAGCTGGCGGTAGACGGCTGTCCATCGCTTACCGAGTATTTTGACAAGGATACCGTTGTCAAAGAAGTGTGCGCGGGACACGGCCGGCCAGAAGCTGTAGGAGAACCAGACAACGAGACAGACGAGAATACTGACGACAGCAATACTGGCGGAAATACTACGACTCCGGACACACCTTCCGGTGGTGGAAATACCGGAAGCGGAGGCGGTTCCGGTACAGGAGGAGACTCCGGTGAAGGCGGAGATACCACCGGCGGAGGCGGTTCCGGCACAGGAGGGGACTCCGGCGGCGGCAGTTCCGGCGGTGGCAGTTCCGGCGGTGGCGGATCCGGGGATACTACAACTCCTCCAGCTCCTTGATCCGGCAGGGATTTTAAATCCTGATTGGATAGACAATAAAATTTACAGCAAAGCAGCAGGACCGGATATCCGATCCTGCTGCTTTGCTTTTCTCAGTTCTATGCACTGATCATACTCTTATATTGTTTATATTATGTGCGTTTTATCTTATTCAGCGTCCAGAACCAGCTTAGCTGCACCGCAGATCCCCGCGTCATTTCCCAGCTCTGCGAGGACAAATTTTACGTTTTTATCAGCAAAAAACGCCCTCTCCATGTATGGTTCCCTGATGTATGGGATCAATACCTCTCCTGCTTTTGATACGCCGCCGCCGATAACGAATACCGCAGGATCTGCCACTGCCGCGAGATTGGCGAGACCATACCCCAGATATCTTCCGAATACGGCTGCAATCTCTTTTGCGACTTCATCTCCTGCTTTTACAGCATCAAACACATCCTTGGCCGTTACGTCCTCTTTGTTCAGAATCGTGGGTCTCATCTCCTGTCCCAGCTTCTGTTTTGCCAGCCGAACAATTCCTGTCGCAGACGCGTACTGCTCCAGGCATCCTCTGTTTCCACATCCACAGCGGTCAGTCTCCTCATAATTCACACAGAGATGGCCGATCTCCCCGCCCGCGCCGTTCTGTCCAACGAGCATCTTTCCGTCAATAATCACGCCGCCGCCGACTCCTGTGCCGAGAGTCACCATGATCATATTCTTTTCACCCGCGCCGCCGCCTTTCCACATCTCGCCGAGCGCTGCGACATTGGCATCATTTCCGATAGCAGCCATAAGTCCTGTAAGTTCCTCCAGCTCCCGCTTCACTTCCTTCTATTTCCAGCCGAGGTTTGCACTTCCGTTGACAACGCCATCTGCTGTCACCGGCGCCGGAACGCCTGCTCCGATCCCTGCAATATCCTCTTTATCAATCTGGTGCTCCTCGATCTTTTTTGCTATGGAAGCTGCCACATTCGGGAGGATCGCCTTCCCTTCCTCGGATATATCCGTAGTGATCTCCCATTTATCCACGATTGTCCCATTCTCCTCGAACAATCCCATTTTCACCGTAGTTCCCCCGATGTCCACTCCAAAACAATACTTCATGGCTTTGCTCTCCCTTCCTGATCAATTTATTGCATCTTTTTTGCAAGATTTTCCTGTACTCTCTTGTACAGTTCCTGTGCGGCATTGTATCCCATCTGTTTCTGTCTGTGGTTGACAGCCGCCGATTCCACGATGATTGCCAGGTTTCTTCCCGGACGGATCGGAATACTGTGACATACGACCTTGTTTCCAAGGAACTCCGTATACTCTTCTTCCAGTCCCAGCCTGTCATACTCTTTATCCCTGCTCCAGTCTTCCAGAGTAATGACCAGATCGATATTCTGTGTCTCTCTGACGCTCTGGACACCAAACATGGACTTCACATCCACGATCCCGATGCCGCGCAGTTCGATAAAATGCTTTGTGATATCCGGTGCGGAGCCTACCAGCGTCTCGTCACTCACCTTCCGGATCTCAACCACATCGTCCGTCACCAGACGATGTCCCCTCTTGATCAGCTCAAGGGCTGCCTCGCTCTTTCCGATGCCGCTCTCTCCCATGATCAGGACTCCCACGCCGTATACATCCACGAGCACGCCATGAATGGAGATACATGGAGCCAGCCTCACGTTCATCCAGCGGATGATCTCGGCGGTAAAATCCGAAGTCTGCTTCACTGTCTTATATACCGGAACCCCATGATTCCTCGCCAGTTCAAGGAAATCATCCTCTGGCTGCATATCCCGGCAGAATACGATGCAGGGAATCGGATGCTGCAGAAGTCTGTCATAGATCTCCCCTCTGCGTTCGTCCGTAAGAGTCTGCACATATGTGTATTCCACGTTTCCTATGATCTGTACCCGGTTCGAGTCGAAATGATCAAAAAATCCTGCCAGCTGCAGAGCCGGACGGTTTACATCGGGAATATTCACCTCCGTCTCGCTCGTATCCACCTCGGGAGTAAGATTCTTCAAATCCATCTTTTCAACAATTTCACTTAATCTGATCCCATGTCCCATAATCTTCTCCTTTATCTTCCATTTCCTGTCCGAGCGCGTTGTTTTTTACTTTTTCCGCACCCGCTGCCTTTTTATATCATAACATATTAATGCAAAAACTTGTATACCGATTCAGCGGCTTTTTCATTCATAGACGGAATTTTTGCAAGATCCTCCACGCTTGCCTCCCTGATCGCGTCCAGGCTGAGGTAGTGACGCATCAGCGCCTTTCTGCGCGCCGGCCCGATCCCCTCAATATCATCGAGGATCGAGTGTACCTGTCCTTTGCTCCTAAGCTGACGATGATACTCAATGGCAAAGCGGTGCGCTTCATCCTGTATTCTCGTAATCAGGCGGAACGCCTCCGAGGAACGGTCAATGGGGATCTCCACGTTCTGGTAATACAGTCCCCTTGTCCGGTGATGGTCATCCTTTACCATGCCGCACACCGGTATGGCCAGATGAAGCTCATCCAACACCTGGAGCGCCACATTTACCTGTCCCTTTCCCCCATCCATAAGAATCAGGTCAGGAAATACGGTAAATTTCCCCAATT
>CALWFS010000082.1 GCA_944377705.1 uncultured Mediterraneibacter sp.
AATAGGTAAGATGGATGATGATTCTTTGTATGTAGTTTTGAAGGTATACTTCAAAAATTAAATATTCCTCCTTAGCTCAGTCGGTAGAGCACACGACACGGTTACATACCGGAAAGGGCTAAGACAGGATGAACAAAAAATAGGTTTGATATTTGTGCAAACCTCACAATGATCCTCCTTAGCTCAGTCGGTAGAGCATTCGGCTGTTAACCGAAGTGTCGTTGGTTCAAGTCCAACAGGGGGAGCTCACAAAGCCCGTAAATTCAACGTTTACGGGTTTTATTTATTTTTGTAGCATGCCCCTCGGGGGCAAAATAGACCGTCTGCTGAAAAAAGCAGGCATTTGATTGTTGACCGAAAAATGAACCGGAATTGCGTTGCTTGATGGGTTCCGGTATGTTGCCCGATGGTAAATTTTAAGTTTTACTGTCGGGCTTTTCTTGTGCCTTTTTTCAGGAAGGAGGGAAGTCTTATGGTATTGAATGAAATGGAAAAACGGCAGCTTTTTCAGGTGGAGGGAGACAGTCAGACAAAAGTATTGGATGAACTTTATCATACAGCCAGATATACCACTGATCCGGATCAGAGAAAAGCGGCGCAAAGCCTGTCAGAGAAGTTACGCGGCTTATCAGCAGAAGAATGTATGAATCTGGTGAAAGATATTCAGAGCAATTATAAGCTGCCATATCCACCGCGGACGGTTGGGGAAATGATTGCTGAAGCAAGACGGCAGTCGGGAGCTGATAAGTTAAAAGGGCATGACATTATGGCTCTGGAAAGGTTTGCTGAGGATACGCGGCACATGATCGTTTTTGAAGTATTATCTTCTGATTCTCCGATTGGAGATAAAGGAGATCGTATGCGTCTGTTCCTGACAGACGAAGGATATGGAAAAGCCCTGAAAAATCAAGAGAACGGGCACATTAAGATCAGGAACCATGCAAAGGTATCAGCTGGGCGTCTGAATTATGAGCACAGAGACCGCGATTTATAAATAGATGAAAGGAAGGAGGCGTGCAGCATGGCTGTATTCCGTGTGGAGAAGACAAAGGATTTTACGATCATGAGCAACCACCATCTTCGCAATCCGAATCTGTCCTTAAAAGCAAAAGGGCTTTTATCGCTGATGCTGTCGCTCCCGGAGGATTGGGATTATACCACGAAAGGGCTGGCGCAGATTTGCAAAGAGGGAGTTGATTCTATAGGTACTGCATTGAAAGAGCTGGAACGGTATGGCTATCTGACGAGACGGCGCCTCCGGTGTGAAAATGGTCAGTTGGGAGATATTGAGTACACGATACATGAGACACCTGCGGAGGTTAGTGGAGAGAGTGGTTCACCTAAACGGGAAAATCCAGAACAGGTTAATCCAGAACAGGAAAATCCAAAACAGGCAAAGCCTGGACAGGAGAACCCTAGACAGGAAAAACCGGTACAATTAAATACTAATATACAAAAGACTGATGAATTAACTACGAAAAGATCAAGAACTGATCTATCAATCTATCCATCTTCTGAGGATACGGATGGGATGGATGGATCTGATCTGGTGAAAGCATACCGTAAGATTATCAAGGAGAATGTGGAGTATGAATGCCTTGTCAGCCGATATGGGAAGGAGCGCATGGATGAAACCGTAGAACTGATACTTGAAACAGTGGTCGCAAGACGGCCGTATATCCGTATCGCGGGGGAGGACTATCCTAAAGAAATTGTCAGGAGCCGGTTCCTGAAGCTGAACTCCGGACATCTGGAGTATGTCTTTGAGTGTATGGACAGGAATACGGCGAAGATCGGAAATATTAAGGCTTATCTGCTGGCAGCGTTATATAATGCTCCGGTAACAATGGACAGTTATTACCGAGCGGAGGTCAATCATGATCTGTACAGATAGGATTATCAGAACATGAAGGGAGGTATGGCACGATGAAAAAGAGGATCGTGAGGCTGTTATGCCGGGCGTGACCAAAGAGCAGATCCAACAGGCCAGAGAGACAGATTTATTCGCATACCTGCAGTTCCATGAACCGTCTGTACTGAAACGGGATGGACCGAATTACCGGCACAGGGAGCATGATAGTCTGGTGTATGTTACCGGAAAGAAATATTGGTATTGGAACAGCCGAGGACGTAAGATCAATGCGTTAGATTATTTGATAGAGATCCGTGGATACGGTTTGGTAGATGCTGTGAATCAGCTGATCGGTGCAGCGGAAGTGAAAAAACGGACGAGAACAGAAGCAGATCCAGAAAAGGAAAAAACGGAAGAACGGGGAAATCCGGCAGCGGAATCTTTCTCTCTTCCCTGGGCCAGACGGTGTGCTACATTTGCAGTAAACTACATGCGGTGCAGAGGGATCAGCGGCGAGGTGATCCTGAGGTGTTTCCGGTTGGGAATATTCTATGAGGCCAGATACAAAGGTGAAGCAGTTTGTGTATTTGTCGGGAAGGATGATGAAAAGAAAGCAAGATTTGCCTGTATGCGAAGCATTATGGGAAAGCTGAAAAAGGACGTCTACGGAAGTGACAAGAGATACAGTTTCTGCTATCCGCCGGAACATCCGGGGAGCCGGCAGGTCGCTGTATTTGAAGCGCCTATTGATGCGCTTTCTCATGCTACCTTACAGGAAATGGAAGGCTGGAAGTGGGATGGATACAGATTATCTTTGGGTGGAACATCCGGAGTGGCGCTGTTCTCATTTCTGGAACGGCATCCGGGGATCCTGCGGGTTACACTCTATATGGATAATGATCTGGCAGGACTTGTCAATGCACGGAAGATCAAATCTGCACTGCGTAAGGATCCCAGGTTTAAGCATATCCGGGTAGGGATCAATCCTCCCCGGACAGGAAAAGATTACAATGAGAAACTGCTGTACACATTGCAACAGACAAGGGAAGAACCCGAAGTGAGCCGCCAGAAACAGGCGGCCGTTTCTATTTAGGAGGAATTTCAGAGATGAAGAAGAAAGAGAATACTGCTTTACATCTGATCGCAGAAGCAGCCCGGTGTCCGGATTATGGCCCGGAAATGGTAAAAGCTCTGATGGAGAAACTGGACATGAATGAGAAAGGGTTTGCCCTGCTTATGAATGTTACCCCTTCCACAGTACGGCTGTGGACTAGCGGAGCGGCGCAGCCCTGTGGAACCGCTAAACGGCTGATGCAGATTTTCGAGACAGCTCCAGAGACAGTCAGTAAGATCGCCGGAGAAGTTCCGGTATCCGGGAGGAAAGAAGAATGACAGAACAGGAAAAACAGCAGCTTGCAGAAAATGAGCAGGTAAAAGAAGTTATGGCTCTGTTAAAGGAGAACCGGGCACCGGGAGCGGAAGAATTTGCACAGCTGATCAGTTATGTAGGGCAGATGGAAAACCGGCTTGCTGAGGCGGTGGGAGAATTAAAGAATATGCGTCAGGAATTACAGGAGGCTCAGAACCATTCGCTGAAAGCAGTGATGCAGAAGAGCTGTCAGGCGATGGAGGACAGTATTTCTGATATGAGGATCCGGCTGTCTGAATTAAAAAATAAAATTGTGGAAGGCTGCCAGAACATCCTGTCTGATTTCAAACAGCGGGGCGTTGCTGCATTGAATGGGATTACCCACTTTCTCGGTCTAAAACCATTGATGGAAGGACTCAGAGAGATGGCGGATAAAAGCATACAGACCAGTAACAGGGCAATTTCCAAAGTCGAATCGTTCAGCGCAGAATTTCATGAGACGGGAAGGCACTTGAAAAATATGAGCCGGGTTCTGCTGGGCAGGGATCTTTCTGAAGCAGCCAAAGAAAGCGGGAAGATTGCGGGAGCACTGAAAGCGGTGATCAAGGCAGAGAGATTCTGTGTATCTGCTATCCGAAACGGAGCAGAAAAATCATTACAAAGCCTGGAGCGACTGGAAAGGTCAGCACAACGGCCTTCCGTACTGAAAGCTATGAGAGATCAGAAAATGAATCCGGGCAAGGAAAAGGTTCAGGCAGTTCCATCAAAGGAGCAGGAGAGCAGATAGCGTGGTGAGAAAGGAGAGAGTTGGATGCTACAAGAAGCACTTCCACAGATCTACTATATTCCCGAAGTGGATCTGACGGATTTTATTTATAAGATGCATATGTTATGTGGTGACTTTTTGGGAGATGTGGATCAGAATATGCGTTTTCTGATGAAAGGGCAGGGATCAGAACTGATCGCAGTTATGGGGAGCGGGCGATTGCAGTTAGGGGATGCAATGGATGCTTACTGTTCCACCGGAAAGATGCAGCAGACAATTTTTACAAGAGAATTTGAGGACGGCCGTGCTTTCCTGTTCCATATCATGGAAGAGCAGTACGGTCATTTTTATGGGGAAGTCCTGATGACAGATGTAGATACATTGCGTCAGGATATCAGAAGTGTGATCCAGTATCCCTACGGAGTCAGTATTGTGGACAGCGGGGATGAACAGGCTGAAATCAGCCTGGAAGAATGGATGACGATGCGGCTCTGTGAAAAACTGGAACTGAGGACCTGGGGATTTCGATACCGGGAGGATCAGACCGGTCTGATACAGGTACATCTTTTAGAAATTTTTGATGTGTGGAAAAAACTGGCTATTCAGGTTTCCGATGAATATATCCAGGATCGGCTGAACACGGAATATATGTTAGATGCAGAAAATTCTGATCCTGATATGATCCGGATTCCGATGGAGACGGCAAAACAGCTTCTGCTTTACGGGGATTGTCCTGTGTACCGTCTGTACCCGTACGAGCCTGAGAAGCTGCCGGCGATCGCAGCGTTTACAAGCGGGCTCTGGTATCAGGACGAACAGGAATTTGCTATCATGCCGGAAGATACAGGCGCTTTGAACCGTCTTGCACAGAGAGAAACAGATAAGTTTTTATGGAAACGGATTCAGGAAGAGAGAGCAGGAAAGAATTTTTACGACGGAGAGCGGTGATCGGATTTGGAGGTGAGAAACGATAGCAAAGAACATACAGCATGAGGATTTTGGAGAGAAGATTGGCGGAGCGAAAAAGGATCTGTGGAAGAGCAGAGGGCTGTATACAGATGATCTGGAGAGTATAAATGAGCGGGAGGCAGACAAATATGTCAGGAAGGATAACATTTGGAAAAAGCCGGATTACCAGGCTATGATCGATGAAGGAATTCCTGTGGGCGTGGTTTATTACATCAAGAAAGTGAGAGACAGCCTCAATGCCTCACCCAGATATCCGTATAGTGACAACACACCGGAAAAGAGGATCGCCAGACAGAAGGAATATATTGAAACGGTCCGTCAGCTGGAGGATGTGATGAAAGATGTCCGTTCTGTAGAAGATGCAATGAAAGCATGTGACCGGTTCATGATCGGAAACGGCTATCTCAGCAGAATTTCAAGTTTGGGCGGCCCACAGTACATGGTAGAAAAGAAAGGCCGGGAGAATCCGTCGGTCACGGATAAGTTGTTTGCGACACTGCATATTCGGTCCAAAGATCAGTTTGAACGGGATTTTACGAAAAAAGCGCAGAGGGAACAGTTTGGCATTCCTAAAGAGAAGAAAACACCACGGGGTTATTCAATCCGCTATTATGACGGGAAAAACAGTTTTTCCAGGTCCGGAGAATGGAAACCAGATACATATTATGTGACGAGAGGATATGAAATACTGAAGGATAACCTGAAAACCTGGGATGATGCGCTCCGGTGGGCGCAGGAAGATGCGAAAGACCGTGGGCGCGGAGGTAAAAAGAGATTTGTTCCGGAGCAGCTTGCCAATGTCAGGCGGAATGGACCGGATTACCGCAATAATCAGGACATTACGGGAAAGGATTATCTGGATACATTTGGTTTCCGCGGCGGAGAATTTGGAAACTGGATGAACCAGAATGACAGGCAGGCATCGCTCAATATGGGGTTTGAAGCGTTGAAAGATCTGGCGTCAGCGTTGAAGATCAGTGACAGGGATATTTCCTATCAGGGTACGCTTTCTATTGCTTTTGGTGCCCGCGGTAGCGGAAATGCAGCGGCTCATTATGAGCCGTTGCGAAAAGTGATCAATCTGACGAAGATGCACGGAGCCGGCTCTCTTGCTCATGAGTGGTGGCACGGGCTGGATGATTACTTAGGTGTGAAAATGGGAGAAAGGGGAATGCTCTCTGAACATCCGGGGAGCCACCCACTTTTCCGTAAACTGGAAAAGGTTATGAAGTATAAGCTGGAGACACCGGAGCAGGCCCGGGAGCGGTCAGATCAGGAATTGATCAGAATGCAGAAAAATGCGGAAAGGGTTTTGGATGAAGCCATACTCCCCTCTTTAGACCAGAATGGAAATGAAAGCCAGCGGGAACAATATACCGTGCTGAAAGAGGCATTTTTATCCGGAGAACGGGGAGCTGTGAAGAAGATCAGCACATTAAAAAAAGATATAAGCGGGCGTGTTATTCCAAAAAGCAACAGGGATCAGTTGGAGATTTATGAAAAGCTCCTTCATGGTATGGCAGAGCAGGAGACACCTAAACCAAGACAGATCAAAACAGATTATTACCAGAATTCGATCAGAATGGGAAAGGAATATGGGAAAGATGGCGGATACTGGGATTGTAACGCAGAGATGAGTGCCAGGGCTTTTGCCTGTTATATCAAGGATAAGCTCCCTTATCAATCCGATTATCTGGTGGGCCACGCAGAGAGCGCGGTTGCTTTTGTCAGCGGCAAGAATGGACATCTGGATATTATTAAGGTTTATCCCGAGGGAGAGGAACGAAAAGCGATCAATGCTGTGTTCGATGAAATTGTGGCGGAGCTGAAATTGCAGAATATCCTTACCCATGAAGAGAAGACAAAGCCTCTGGATATCAGTGGGATTCGCGAGGCACCGGATGGACAGCTGTCTATGTTTGGATCGGAACGGAGTTCTGTGATTGACCGATTGGCGGCAGGGAAGAGCGCAAAGGCAAAATCGGCAGAATATGTGACTGTGGCAAAGAAAACAGCTCCGGAGCTTTAAGGAGGTGGATTCAATGGAAGAGAATAAAAATTATACGTCATATCGCTATGGAGACCGGCTGACACCGGGAAAAGAATTAAAAATAGAGCATTCGGTTTCATTAAGCCATGCGGATATTTCGCTTTTGATCGCAATGGGCGCAAGCTCGGTTGAGGCAATGCGGCTGAACAGTATTGACGGCGAGCAGAGGGCTTTTGATATTGTTGTGGCAGCAGCGAATCAGTGGGAACAGCAGGCTGCACTTACACAGACCTATGAGCGGGCACTGGAATATCTGAATACCCGGGAAGTAAAGCATACGGGAAATCAGTGGAAGAAAAAAGAAGGATACCGGGATGGGGAAGGGATCAGTAACCGGGTGTATAAAATGTCCTGCAGAGTGTGGGAGGACACAAAGTATGACCGTAAAACAGATCAGCATGTGACGGTTGCGTGGTATGTATCCTGGGATGTATATCTTAATTCTCCAAAGGGCGAATATATAAAGCAGATTGCCGGGCAGCGGAATAAACGTTATACGGATAAAGCAGCGGCTATGAAATATCTGGAAGGACGAAAGAAAGCCTATTCCCATTTGTTTACCGAAATTTCCCCTCCGATTCCAAAAGAGTATGAGAACTTCTTTATGGTAAGCGGTGTGCTCCTCCCCGGATATATCGTAGAAGGGGAGGAACCCAGGCAGAAAAAGCAGACCGTCGTTGAACTTTCAACTGAAAAGAGTGCAGCGGTTACAAAAGAAGGCAGAAATTCTGTGTTGGAAAAACTGTCTGCGGCAAATGACACTTCCGTAGAGAGTCCGAAAATATCGGGCAGGAAGAAGGAGGATATTTCAAGATGAAAGTGTTAATGATAGAACCGGGGAAAGTGCCTTATGAGACGGAAATTGAAAACAGTCTGCGGGCGATGCAGGCAGCAGTCGGAGGCAAGATCCAGACAGTCGAATTTTCAGAGGATCCGGCAGTCATTATCTGTAATCGGGAAGGGAAGATGAAGGGGCTGTCTCTGAACCGGCCGCTCCATGACAGCAAAGGGGAAGTATATGACATTATTGCCGGGAAGTTCTTTATTACCGGAGCGGGAGAAGAGGACTTTTGTGATCTCCCGGATTCTCTGATGAAAAAATATGAGGAAGAATTTCATCAGCCGAAGCAGTTTAAAAGAGTTGCCGGAAGAGTTCTGATCATGAATCAGAAAGAAGAAAGTTCTCTGAGCGGATATCAGGGCGATAAGGAGATACGTCTGAGTGAATCGAATCATTTGGCTTTTGAAGTAGACACATTCCTGAGGAAGAACAGGCAGGCTTATGATGAAATGTACA
>CALWFS010000083.1 GCA_944377705.1 uncultured Mediterraneibacter sp.
ATACGAGGCCGGCGTTTATCGCAGATGTGACTATCCGCCATCCGCAGAATGACAATGCAGAGCTTCTGTGGCATTGCGGGCCATTTGCAAAATCATTGAGAAAGAAAGGCGCAAATGCATTTATTCGCGATGAAAAGGGCATGTATGAGATCGAAGGAGGTCCGCTTACTGTAGTGCGTTTTGACCAGGATAATGGCGAATACAAACTGTTTGCAGATGAAGGCATGGGAACAGAAGGACCGGCGACCACAGGAAATTATGTGTGGTTTGAGACAAAAGACTGGGTGAAATGGGAGAAGAAGCTGATCTATGGACCATATATTCATCACGTGACAGGAATGCATGGCCATTATGCAGATATTTTGAAGGAAGCATGTAAATACATGGGACCGGTTGAACATGACAGCGTAGAAGAAATTTGTTATTGATATTCTTTTATCCTCACGGAGACCGCCGGATGTGTCTTTTTGAACGGCATCCGGCGGTCGTCTGGTAAATGAGGCTACCACAGGAGGGAAATGAGTGGATAAGGTATTTGATGTAATCGGGGTTGAAAATCTGATCATGGATTTTGCTTTGAGGATCGACCGTCTGCCGGAGACAGATGGGATGACCGAGCTGCACGACTACCTCTGGCAGTCAGGGGGAAACGCTTCTTCCGCAATCGCGGCGCTGGCGAGGCTCGGCGCAAAATGTGCAATGCTCGGAACGATCGGAACAGATGAATTTGGGAAGTTCTGTAAAAACGATATGATTTATCATGGAGTGGATGTATCCCATATATATCAGCAGGAGGGTCAGACAACGTTTTGTGTCTGCCTTGCAGAAGAAGAAACTCAGGGTAGAAGTTTTGTGTCGATTAAAGGGGTCAATGAACCGTTGACAGATGAACAGGTGGACGAGGATTTTATCGCGTCGGCGAAATATATCCACTGCAGTGTGATAGAATCAGACGCGAAGCGCAGGGCAATCGCATATGCAAAAAAACATAATGTACTTGTATCATATGACGCGGGCTCGTACAGGGACAATGCGGAACAAATCGTAGATGATTCAGATATCCTGATCATGTCACATCAGTTTTACAAAGGCATGTTCGGGAATAATGACAAATACGTGGAAAACTGCCGAAGCCTGCTTGCGCGGGGACCTCAGATCGTGATCGTCACTCTTGGCTCAATGGGCTGCGCCGGTACGGATGGAACAACAGATTTCAGGCTTCCACCGTTTTCTGGTCACACGATCGTGGACACAACAGGAGCTGGAGATGTGTTCCATGGAGGATTTTTATATGCGCACAATATGGGGTGGGGATTAGAGCAATGCGCCCGGTTTGCAAGCGCAGTGTCCTATATCAACTGCACCAGTTTAGGTGGAAGGGTAGGAATACCGGATCGGGAGATGGTTGAGCAGTTTCTGGCAGACGGGACGATAGACAGTTCCCGGCTGGAGGAAAGAAGAAAACATTATCGCTCGGTTATGCATTTTCAATAAGAAGGAGGGTCTTTATGAGAGAAATTAAAGTACAGCAGCTTAGCGATGAAGGATTCCGAAAATACGGTGTGTATCAGAACCTGCTGGATAACGAAAGCATGGCGTCAAGGACATTTCCGTCAGGCGGATTTTATGCAGATCTTGTTTTCCTGGACTTTGGCAGACAGAATCTTCCAACGATATCGATATGTCATATAAAAAAATCGGAAAAAAACATTGTTGATTTTCTGGAATACCATCAGAATACCTGCGAAGGACTGCTTCCGCTGGATGATGATGTGATCCTGTTCACTGGCCTTCAGATGAGGGGCGAGCTGAGTACGGAAAATCTGGAGGCATTTTATGTTCCAAGGGGGACATTTGTAAAAATGAACCCAATGGTAGTGCATGGCATGCAGTTCCCTGTACATAATGAAGAGGCGCATGTTGTATGCATGCTCCCGGGAAGGACGTTCCACAATGATGTCACGGCGCGCAGGATCGAGGATGACCTCGAGAAAGCGGTATTAGTATGACATCTGGGAAACCGTCTTCGGTGCTGATCCGTTTTGCTATACCTGTATTTCTCGGTAATATATTTCAGCACTTTTACAATATCACAGATGCAGTGATCGTAGGACGATTTATAGGGAACGAAGCGCTGGCGGCAGTAGGATCCGTTGGGAACGTCATGTTTCTGCTGAACGGATTTTTGTCCGGTATGACAACGGGGTTCACTGTACTGACAGCGCAGTTTTTCGGGGCAAGGGATTACGCCGGGATGCGCAGGACGGCGACGTCAGCAGGTATTCTTTGTTTGCTGCTTACAGTGACCATATCTGTGGCGAGCATATTTTTTATGGAACCTCTCCTGAGACTTATGAACACTCCGGAGGATATCTTTCAATATGCTTATGAGTACATTATTGTGATTTATGTGGGCGCTTTTGCGCATACAGCGTACATTCTGCTTGGCAATATCCTGCGCGCGATGGGGAACAGCAGAGTCCCTCTCTATTTTTTGATATCTGCAATGGTCATGAATATCATCCTGGACCTTTTGTTCATCCTTGTTTTTAAAATGGGGACAAGAGGCGCGGCAGTGGCAACGGTCATGGCGCAGGGAATATCGGCGGCGCTGTGTCTCCTCTATATTATCAGGAAGGTTCCTCTTATGCGGCTGACACGAGCCGACTGGCGTTTTGACAGCCATATGGCAGGAAAGCAGTTAAGTCTCGGATTTCCGATGGCGCTTCAGTTTTCTGTGACCGCGTTCGGCACGATTCTGGTACAGTCCGCGTTGAACATCCTGGGGTCTGCAACAGTGGCGGCATATACTGCCGCAGTGAAGATCGAGCAGATGATCACACAAGGGACGCTTGCTCTGGGCGTAGCTGTGAATAATTACTGCGCTCAGAATAAAGGGGCGAAGCAGTATGCGAGGATCCGGAGCGGGATGCGTTCTGCGCTTGCGGTCGGAATGGTGTACGTGGTTGTCAGTGGACTGATCATGTGGACCGTTGGGAAATATGGAGCTTATCTGTTCCTTTCCGAAAGTACGCCTTCCCTGCTGGAGCTTGCTGAAATTTATCTGCGGTGCAACGCCTTATTTCTTCCCTTTCTGCTGGGCATTGATCTGTTCCGGAGCAGTATTGAGGGGATGGGGTATGGATTTCTGTCCTTATTCTCTGGGATTGCAGAGCTGATCGGACGAGGAGTGACAGCTTATTTTGCCGCAGAATATGAGAGCTACTTCGGTGTCTGTATGGCAGGGCCGGCAGCGTGGGTTCTGGCATCCGTACTTCTTGTTGTTATGTACCTGCGCATCATGAGGAAAACTGATGCTGTAAGTTAAAGTAAAAACCGTACGGCTCACGGGAGCATTGCGCCCATGATCTGTACGGTTTTTGTATATCAGTGTCTGCGGTATTTCTCTTCGCAGTATTTGCAGCGGTAGATCTGATTTTCTTCGTCCGTGAGGACAAATACATGATCCAGTTCCTGCTCAATGGAAGTGATACATCTCGGATTCCTGCACTTGATCACATTGCGGATCTCCTTTGGAAGGGAGAGAGGCTTTTTGGAGATGATCTCTCCGTCCTCGATGATGTTCACTGTGATATTGTGATCGATAAAGCCGAGAATATCCAGGTCCATAAAATCGATGGGGCATTCGATCTTCATAATGTCTTTTTTGCCCATCTTGCTGCTCTTGGCATTTTTGATGATCGCCACGCAGCAGTCCAGTTTGTCAAGATGGAGGTATTTGTAAATTTCCATGCTCTTGCCTGCTTCGATATGATCCAGTACAAAGCCTTCAGAAATACGTCCCACGTTCAATGTATTTTTTACCATAATCTTAATCCTTTCTATCAATTACAATGCTAATCAACGTGGATATCCAGGAGTGTCAGGATCAGCGCCATGCGGACATAGACGCCGTACTGTACCTGGCGGAAGTATGCAGCGCGCGGATCGTCATCGACCTCCACGGAAATCTCGTTTACCCTGGGAAGGGGATGGAGTACATACATATCCTTTGGAGCCAGTTTCATTTTTGCTCTGTCCAGGATGTAGAAATCCTTCATCCTTACATAATCGTCTTCATTGAAGAAACGCTCCTTCTGGACTCTGGTCATGTACAGGATGTCCAGGTTCGGCATAGCGTCTTCCAGACGGACAACCTCCTCGTAAGGGATATGGTTTCTGTCCAGCACGTCATGACGGATGTATTCGGGAAGCCGCAGCTCCTCGGGGGAGATCAGGATAAAGCGGATACCCTCATACCTGACCAGCGCATTGATCAAAGAATGAACCGTGCGGCCGAATTTCAGGTCTCCGCACAGACCGATCGTCATATTGCTGAGACGTCCTTTCAGACTGCGGATAGTCAGCAGGTCGGTCAGCGTCTGAGTCGGGTGCTGGTGCCCTCCGTCTCCGGCGTTGATGACCGGGATGGAAGAGTGCTGGCATGCGACCATTGGAGCTCCTTCCTTGGGATGCCTCATAGCACAGATATCGGCATAGCATGAGATCGTGCGGATCGTGTCAGATACGCTCTCCCCCTTTGCCGCAGAGCTGGAATCCGCAGAAGAAAATCCCATAATGCTTCCTCCCAGATTCAGCATGGCTGCTTCGTGGCTTAACCGAGTGCGTGTGCTTGGTTCATAGAACAGGGTGGCAAGTTTTTTGCCGTCGCACGCATGTGCATATTTCTCGCGGTGTGTCTCGATATCCTGAGCGAGATCCAGCAGTTTATCAAGCTCCTCCACTGAAAAATCCAGTGGGCTCATCAAATGTCTCATAAATAACCTCCTTAATTTAGGGATGCATCTTCCATCCCAAGACATACAGGAAGCGCAGTTATCTGCGCCTTTTGTTTATCTGTATTGAAGCAACTGTTCCACAGTTTTGCGCTTCGGTGCTTCCGGCTCAATGTCAGGATATCCGAGAGCGATCAACGTCCCCAGCTCCTGATCTTTTGGAATGCCAAGCAGATCTGTGATGCCATCCTCATCGAAAACCCCCATAATGACGGTCCCCAGACCCTTGTCCCACGCTGCAAGGCAGAAAGTCTGGCACGCTGCGCCTGCGTCGAACATCTGCCAGCGGTCTTTCTTTTTCGTAGTGAAGGAACCGTCCCTCTCAAAGCCGCAGCGGCCTTTGACAAAGGTGACAGCTATCAGCACAGGAGACTGGCGTATGATTTTCGAATTGTAATCCGGGGTATACTTATCCGCGATCTCGGAAAGGACAGCAGGATCCTCAACAGCGATATAACGGGTGATCTGAGTGTTTTTCCATGAGGGAGAGTAAGATGCCGAAGATACGACAGAATCAATGATAGAATGGTCAACAGAATCCGGCTTAAATCTGCGGATGCTTCTGCGTGTTTTTATACATTCTGTTACGTTCATATATGTACCTCCCTGAATTCTCCACCTAATCATATAATAAAACGGGGGGATTTTCAACCTGATTTCAAAGAACGAAAATCTTTTTATTTGTGGGGAAAAGTGGATTTTGCCTGAAAAATGTAATATAATGGGCGGTAAGTGTTAAAAACCGGGATAAAACAAGGAATAAAGCCCGAAGATATATGAGAAGGGAGAAACAAAAATGGCAGCACTGGAAGAGCTCAGAGAGAGACTGGATGAAATCGACAGTCAGATCGTAGATCTTTATGAGAAAAGAATGGAGGTCTGCGAGAAAGTCGGAGAATATAAAGTAAAATCCGGAAGGAAGGTTTTTGACCGGCAGAGAGAGAGGGAGAAACTGGCGGATGTGGCGTCAAAGGTGACTGACGATTTCAATAAAAAAGGGATTCAGGAGCTTTACCAGCAGCTGATGTCCATAAGCAGGAAACTTCAGTACCAGCAGCTTGTAGAGGCGGGGGCGCTGGGGCGGCTCCCGTTTATCCGGATTGATGATCTGGACAAGAAGAGCGCAAGGGTCGTATTCCAGGGAACGGAAGGAGCGTACGGACAGGCGGCAATGCGCCAGTTTTTCGGAGAGGATGTAAACAGCTTCCATGTGCGTACATTCCGGGACGCGATGGAAGCGATCGAAGAGGGGGCTGCCGATTACGCGGTCCTTCCAATTGAGAATTCCACTGCCGGTCCGGTCATCGAGATGTATGACCTGCTGGATGAGTTCGAAAATTATATCGTGGCGGAGACGATCCTTCCCATTGTACATAGTCTTTCCGGGCTTCCCGGGACAAGGCTGGCAGACATTCGCAGGGTATATTCAAAGACAGAGGCATTGATGCAGACGTCACGATTCCTGGACGAGCATTCGGAGTGGCAGAGGATCAGCGTGGTAAATACTGCGATCGCAGCAAAGAAGGTTCTAAAGGATCAGGACATCTCCCAGGCGGCAGTGTGCAGCGCCTACGCGGCAAAGGTGCACGGACTGGAGGTGCTGGTGGATGAGATCAATGATGATGCGGATAATTCCACCCGCTTTATCGTAGTCACAAACCAGAAGGTGTTCCTGAAGGATGCGTCTAAGATCAGCATCCGTTTTGAACTGCCCCACCAGAGCGGTTCCCTGTACAGCATACTCTCGCATTTTATCTATAATGATCTGAATATGTCCAAGATCGAGTCGCGCCCCATCAAGGGAAGACCATGGGAATATTGCTTCTTTGTCGATTTTGAGGGAAACCTGGAGGATGCAGCAGTGAAGAATGCGATCCGGGGGCTCAGGGAAGAAGCGCAGAATCTGAAGATCCTGGGAAATTATTAAAACGGATGACCGGCGTGTAGTGCAGAAAGGAAGAGATAAAATGCGTACCAATGAACTGATACTGTATAAAAATATGGACTATGGTGATCTTCTGAAAGACATGGCATTTCTCATGGATCATCACGGAAATGATTATTACAACAGGGAAGATTTAAGAGGCCTTCTCTTTGAGTGTATCAACAGGCTTCTGGAATTGTCTGTAAGCCATGGATTCCAGGGAAACCTGTGGCACACATATCTTACTTTCCTGCTCGTCAATGATGAGAATGCCTACAGTACCTCTTGTGAGATCAGAGGGGGAACAGAAGGCAGCATCAATGAGATCGCGCTCCATGACTTTGAGATATTCAAAGAGTTGTTTGACTATGATTTTACGGCTTTGGAAAAAGATCTTGGGGCCGGCTGTATCCAGACTCTTATGGATTATAAAAACAGCAGTAACAGCGGGAAGATCTTTAACCGGCGCATCAGAGACCGCATCTGCCATCTGGCGGAAGGATTGGGCGGCGCGTCAGACGCGGGAGATTTTCAGCGGAAGATGATGCAGTTTTACAAAGAATTTGGCGTGGGTAAGCTGGGACTTCACAAGGCGTTCCGCATCGAGCATCCCGAGGGCGGCAGAATGGAGATCGTGCCTATCACTAATATTGCTCATGTTCATCTGGACGATCTGGTGGGATATGAGATCGCGAAGAAAAAACTGATCGATAACACGGAAGCTTTCGTGCAGGGACGCAGGGCGAATAACTGTCTTCTGTTCGGAGACGCCGGCACAGGAAAATCCTCCTCTATCAAGGCGATCCTGAATCAGTATTATGATCAGGGACTCAGGATGATCGAAGTGTACAAACACCAGTTTAAGGATTTGAATGAAGTGATTGCCCAGATCAAAAACCGGAACTATAAATTTATTATATATATGGATGACCTTTCTTTTGAGGAATTTGAGATCGAGTACAAATATCTCAAGGCGGTGATTGAGGGAGGTCTGGAACGCAAACCCGAAAATGTACTGATCTACGCTACATCCAACCGCAGGCATCTGATCCGGGAGACATTCCGGGATAAGGCGGACAGAGATGAAGAGCTGCACACCAATGACACTGTCCAGGAAAAACTGTCTCTTGTGGCACGGTTTGGCGTGACGATTTACTTTGGTTCTCCGGATAAAAAAGAATTCCAGGAGATCGTACGGGTACTCGCAAAGAAAGGCGGTATCAACATGCCGGAAGAAGAACTTCTGCTTGAGGCAAATAAGTGGGAACTGTCCCACGGCGGACTGTCCGGGCGGACGGCGCAGCAGTTTATAGATTATCTGATGGGAAAATCTGGATTTGTCGGGGAGCCTGCGGTTGAGTAGAGGGGCGAAAACCGCAGACTTGTTTGATGTGCCTTTCGCGGCGGGCGGGGATGTGGCGACGGTGACTTGGAGTAATCTGTTGGAAAGACTTAAAGGAATGGGGTGTGGCGTTAATTTCAAAGCGGATGCCTGAGCGCAAGCGAATCGTCCGCTTTGAA
>CALWFS010000084.1 GCA_944377705.1 uncultured Mediterraneibacter sp.
CACTGTTACTACCGAGCATCGTGAAGCAGAACTGGATGCATACTATTTCGTATCTGATACAGCGAATAAGACCGCTACAGTCCAGAAACTGCTCCAGGATTATTACACAGTAACAGGTAATCCGGTGCTCCTTCCGGAATACGGATTCTATCTTGGGCACCTGAACGCGTATAACCGCGATTCCTGGGATACAAGTTATTATGAGGAAGTAAATAGGGAAACTGAAACCACATATCGTGCTCAGGGATGGACTACTAAAGGTACGGCCTCTTCTTCCGAAGCTGGAGCGACTGTTTATGAGAACGGACGCGCTGCAGGTTATGTCCTTTCGGGAGAGCATCCTGCGGAGACACTGAACGGAACGAAACCGACGGTTGCAACAGAAAATTATCCGGCTGATATTGAGACGCCGTATGAGTATTCTGCCCGGCATGTGCTCGATACATATCAGGAATATGATATGCCTCTCGGATTTTTCCTGCCGAATGACGGATATGGTGCCGGATATGGCCAGAACGGGTATTATAAGACCGGAGGCGTAAACGAGGACGGCACGAGCAGCGCCGAGAGAATAGCGGCGGTGGATGCAAATGTGGCAAACCTTGCCGAGTTTACAGAATATGCAAACAGCAAGGGTGTGGCAACAGGTTTGTGGACCCAGAGCCAAATTACGCCGGACTCTAACCCGAATACTGCATGGCATCTGCTCCGCGACTTCCAGAAGGAAGTTGAGATAGGAGGAGTTACGACTCTGAAGACGGACGTTGCCTGGGTAGGAAATGGGTACTCCATGCAGCTTGATGGAGTAAAGATGGCGTATGAGACGGTAACAACATCAGTCGGCATGCGGCCGAATATTATTTCTCTTGATGGATGGGCAGGTTCCCAGCGTTACAACAGTGTTTGGACAGGCGATCAGAGCGGCGGGCAGTGGGAGTACATCCGCTTCCATATTCCGACCTATATCGGACAGTCCTTAAGCGGTAACCCGAATATCGGAAGCGATATGGATGGTATCCACGGAGGTGCTCCGCTGATCGCGACTAGAGATTATCAGTGGAAGTCCATGACTCCGCAGATACTGGATATGGACGGTTGGGGCGCTTATGTAAAAGCTCCGTATACACATGGCGATCCGTACACAGGAATCTCTCGTATGTATCTGAAGCTGAAAGCACAGATGATGCCATATACATACACAAACGCATATGCAGCGGCCAACATTGATACAGGCAATGGAGATACCGGACTTCCGATGGTGCGCGCTATGTTTCTGGAATTCCCGGAAGATGATTACGCAGCTGACAAGGCAATGCAGTATCAGTATATGTATGGTCCGAGCCTGCTGGTGGCTCCGGTATACCAGGATACGGCAATGGACGAGAACGGCGATGATATCCGTAATAATATTTATCTGCCGAATGATGAAGGGGAAGAGACGATCTGGTTCGACTACTTCACAGGACAGCAGTATAAGGGCGGACAGGCTCTTAACGGATATGACGCTCCTCTTTGGAAGCTTCCGCTGTTTGTAAAGAACGGTGCGATCCTCCCAATGTACGAAGAGAACAACAACCCGGAAACAGATCTGGACAAGTCGAACAGGATCGTGGAATTCTGGCCGGCAGGATCTTCGGAGTACACTGTGATTGAGGATGACGGAAGCACAATGACGAATAAGACGACTGAAGATGAGGAATATGGCATTATTGATCATATTTCTTATGGCGACCGCGTTTCTACGAAGCTGACTTCTGTTGTGGAAGGTGATACAGCGGCTCTGACAGCAGAGGCTTCTGAAGGTTCTTACAGCGGATATGACAAGAATAAGAATACAGAGTTCATCGTAAACGTATCTGAAGAGCCGGAAAGCATTGAAGCAAAGAATGGCGATCAGGCACTGGAGGTTGTGAAAGTTGATAATCTGGCAGCTTTTGAGGAAACAGTGCCGGGTGCAAATGAAGTTGTGTACTTCTATGACGCTGCACCGGAGATTAAGACATACATTCCGGATGAGAGCAAGGAGCAGCAGCTTCAGGACATGGTAGCAGATATAGAAGTGGCTCCAAAGCTTCATGTGAAATTTGCTGAGACAGATGCCAGTGCAAACGCGCAGACACTGGTGATCAAAGGGTTTGCAAATGACGGCGAGTTCGGAAAGGATCAATTGAACGAGAAACTTACAGTACCGACACCGGCGGCGCCGGAGGAGAGCAAGACACCTACCAGCATTCGTGTGACATGGGAGCCGGTTGCTGATGCGGAAAGCTATGAAATCATGGTTGACGGCATTATCAACAGTGTGGGAAGCAACATATATTTTGACCATGTGGATCTGGCTTACAACAGTGAGCATACATATCAGGTGCGTTCAAGAAATGCGGAAGGATATTCAGAGTGGAGTACACCGGAATTAGTGACAAACTCTTTGGATGATCCGTGGAGAAATGTGCCGGATTCGACAGTTAGCTGGTCCGGCGGAGATGATTGGGGCGCGCTTGCGAATGCGACAGATCATAATACTGCTACAATGTTCCATTCAACAGGAAATGTTGTAAATGATGCTGTACCGTTTATACTAGATCTCGGGCAGGGGTATCGTCTGGATGAGTTCAGGTACTATCCGCGTGGCGAAGGCCAGAGCGGTGACGGTAATGTGGGCGTAAGCAGTAACGGTACTATTCAGCAGATGGATGTCTTTATCTCGCTGGACGGACAGAACTGGAAACAGATGCATGTGGGTGCGGATGATCCATGGTCATATGAGGAAGGTACCAGTATAGATTCAAATGTAAAGACAGTTGAACTAAACGGAGAGTTCGCGCGATATGTGAAGCTGGTTGTTACAAAGTCAAATGGCGGATTCTTTGCGGCAAATGAACTGGCAGTATATAAGGTCGATGGTTCGAAAGGCTTCGCAGTAGGAAGCATTGGAATCAATGGTAATTCAGAAGTAACTGAAACGGATTACAGCAATCTGAGAAATTACCTTGGCATCGGTTCTGAAGCAGCGGCGTTTGCCACACAGGTAGCGCAGTATGGTCTGGATATCAACTACAATAATGTATATGATGTATATGATTACGCATATACCATGTTTAAACTGGATGGTGGAACGAAGAAGACGGGCTCCGTATCAGGAAACGCTCTTCTGCTGGCAAGCTCAGAGTCTTTGAAGGCAGGGGATACTCTGACGATCGATGTTTATGCAGATAATGTAGAGAATCTGAATGCCTTTGGTGAAGTACTCCATTATGATAAGAACCAGCTGGAGTTTGCAGGAATTGAGGGCGGAGCTGGTGCGCTAACCATGGAAAATCTTTCCATTGCTCAGGCAGGATACGACAATCCGTATGTAAACCTGGCATTTGCAAACAGAGGTGACAAGGACCTTTACAGTGGAAGCGGCATCCTGGCAACAATCAAGATGACGGCAAGGACAGATATTGAAAATGTTGCGGAAGCAATCGACCTTTCATCTATTATGCTGATTGGACCGGACTACAGTGTGATCACGACGGATGCGGGCAATGTTCCGATGATCCCGGAGATCCCGGATGGAAAAACAACAGAGTATGGCATGAGTGATTTTAAGATCACAATGACAAACGAGTGGCTTGAGACAGACGATGACGGTACGAACGTACAGAAGATCGTACAGGGGCAGAGTTATGATCCGCTGTTCAATGGAACAAAAGGACGTGAGTTTGAATTTAAGTATACGGCTCAAACTGCGGATGCAGAAAAGCTTCCGGATTATGTACAGCTTCCGACGACAATTCACTTTGCGTTTAACACCCCAAGTCCGCTTACGAATTTCGTTGTCTACAATGCAGAATCAGGTGAGAATGGATACCTTACGAGCGTGAAAGCGGTTGTTACATTTGAAGATGATTCAACGAAAGATATTTCGTTTGACACGGAAGCACCATCATATGATTTTACTGTGGATTCAGACCAAAAAGTGAAGAATGTAGATATTACATTCCTGAGTTCAAAGGGAACGGCTGCATATGATGAACCACAGGAAAACAGAATGCTGACGCTGGGCGAGATTGACTTCCTTTACACAGATACAGTAAAGGTGACAGGCATCGCTCCGGCAGAGGATAACGCAAAAGAGCTCTATGTCGGATATCTTGCAGACGTAAACGCTGTGATCACACCGGAAAATGCTCCGAACCAGTTCTTCAAGGTGGAGAGCAGTGATCCTTCAGTTGCAAGTATTATTACACTTGCGGATGAAAATGGTTATCCAATTTACAAGGTTCGCGGTATGTCAGAAGGTGCGGCTGCGATCAAACTGATCTCTGCGGCTGATGAGAATATTACGACTGAGTACCAAATCAATGTCAAAGCAGGTGTTGACAAGTCAACGCTCCAGGCATTATATGATCAGTATAAGAATACACCGGAAAGTCTGTATACTGAGGAATCTTATCAGGAGTTCAAGACAGAGCTTGACAATGCGGCTGCAATCCTTGCGAAAGCGGATGCTGCCCGCTCTGAGGTTGAGAGAGCGGCAGCGGCTCTGGAGCAGAAATATAATGCGCTGGAAGTTGTACCCGTAGATGAGAGCCTGGCGCTTGGCTCTGAGATCGTTGCGAATGCAGACGGACTTTACAGTGAGTCTAATACAGCGGATAAGATGTTTGACGGCAGCCTTGATACTTACTGGGAGTCACCGTATGGAGGAGCGAATGCAAATCTTCCGAAAGATGTGATCCTTACTCTGGATGATGCTTATCGTC
The DNA here is from genome assembly GCA_944377705.1 of uncultured Mediterraneibacter sp. Taxonomy (GTDB): domain Bacteria; phylum Bacillota; class Clostridia; order Lachnospirales; family Lachnospiraceae; genus Mediterraneibacter. The sequence continues at coordinate 4,752 of CALWFS010000084.1, forward strand.
TGGAACAGGTATCCTTTACTTCCCATACCATTCAAAATGGCGGTGTCACAGAATATGAGGTGGCGGTAAGTATGGATGGACAGGCTTGGACAAAGGTTGCTGCAGGCAGCGTTGATCCGGAAGAATATAAGCAGAACAAAAATGTTACTGTGGATGCAAGATTCCTTCCGGTGAACGCGCAGTTTGTAAAATTTACTGTGCTCGGAGCTGTGGGACGAATTCCGGAAGAAGATAATAAGTACGGACGCATCGCTGAGATGCAGTTCTTCGGTGCATCACAGGCAGCCATTGACAAAGAGCAGGCTCAGGCTGAACTTCAGGCAAAAGTAAGCGAGATGAAAGAGAAACCAAACCTCAATTATACGGCTGATTCCTGGGATGCATTCCAGGCAAAAATTACTGAGGCAGAGGCTATACTGCAGAATCCGGGAGAGTACACTGCACAGGATATGAGAGATATGGTGACTGCACTGGATAACGCATTTACGGCTCTGAAAGTTGATGATCAGCCGGGTGAGACGACTCCGAAGGAAAATCTCCAGGCAGCGGTAGACAATTTGAAAGGATTGGATGAAAACCGTTATACAGCGGACTCCTGGACAGTATTTAAGAACGCTTTTGACGCTGCACAGGCTGTTCTGAGTAAAGAGGGCGCTTCTGACCAGGAGTATGTGGATGCACTTGCAGCGCTTGACGGAGCATACAAAGGACTGGTTGAGAAGGAAACGCCGGTCAATCCGTCCAAACCGGGCAGTGGAAGCGGCGCTGACGGAGATAAGGCAGTTGAGACGGGAGACACCGCATCACCGGCAGGGCTCCTTGCATTACTTGCAGTTTTCGGCGGAGCAGTCATAGTACTTGCACAAAGGAAAAGAGTAAGATAGGAAAAACACACAATAAGATGTCGGTTTTTCACTGATATGTGTTCTCCCTTCCGAAGGGACAGGCGGATAAAGCCTGTCGCCCGGAAGGGAGTTTTTTATATATTTGTTGAAAAGGTTGAATTTTTTGTTAAAAGTTTCTACCCTCGAAGAAATTGACTTCTTTAGTTGAAGTGTATATAATGGTAGTTGAGAAAAATTATCAATAGCATATATACGAAGGAAGACGAGCGCATGAGACTTAAAGAAGGAAAGAACCATCATACATATGTGGTCGAGAAGATCGAGATCGAACTGAACCTGGAGCGCAGGCTGGAGGCCCTGGGATTGACGGAGGGCTCAAGGATCACCATTTTAAATAATGACAAAAAGGGAGCCATGACTGTGAAATTCCGCGGGACGCGTTTTGCTCTGGGAAGACGTATTGCTGACAATATCTTCGTAAAGGAGGATGCGGCATGAGCGGGAAAGTGATTAATGTAGGGTTTATCGGCAACCCAAACTGCGGGAAGACGACGCTTTTCAATGCCTATACCGGTGCCAATTTAAAGGTGGCAAACTGGCCTGGTGTTACAGTGGAGAAGAAGGAAGGGAAGACGACGTACAAGGGGCAGGAGTTCAAGCTGATCGATCTGCCGGGCATATACAGCCTGACTTCCTACACAATGGAAGAAAAGGTATCCAGAGAATGCATCATGAGCGATGAGGTGGACGTGATCGTAGATGTGGCGGACGCGTCCAGTCTGGAGAGAAACCTGTACCTGACCCTCCAGCTGATCGAGCTGGGGAAACCGGTTGTGCTGGCATTGAACATGATGGACGTGGTCGAGGAGAGGGGCATGGAGATCGACTTGCACCGTCTGCCGGAGATGCTGGGAATCCCGGCAATCCCTGTTTCCGCCAGAAAAAGGAGCGGGCTGGAGATCCTGATGCATGCGGTGGCGCATCACAATGAATACGCAAAGCCGGGCCCCTTTATCCATCATCATCCGGATAAGACCGGGCACAGGCATGACCATCACAGCGAATACGCCATGGTATATGATGATGTGATCGAAGACAAGATCGATGCAGTTATTGAAAAATACCGCGCAAAATATCCGAATATGCAGAACATGCGCTGGCATGCGATCAAAGCTCTGGAGCAGGACCAGTCTGTGCTGGAGCGTTATCCGGTGGAACTGGACGGCATTGTTGACCGCAGCTATGAGAAGGATATCATCAATGAAAAATATGATTTTATCGAAGAGGTGATCGAGGAGACACTTGTAAATAAGAGCGAGAAGGAAGAACGCACAGAGCGGGCTGACCGGTTTATGACCGGGAAATGGCTGGGGCTTCCCATTTTTCTCTTCATCATGGCGCTTGTGTTTTTCCTGACATTCGCGGTGGGCGACTGGCTGAAAGGATATTTTGAGACAGGGCTGGAACTGTTCAGCGGTTTTGTGAGCAATGGACTCCAGGCTGCCGGGACATCGCCTCTGCTGGAATCCCTTATCGTAGACGGGATCATTTCCGGCGTGGGCGGTATCCTTACGTTCCTGCCGAATATCTTCATCCTCTTCCTGGCGCTCGCATTCCTCGAGGACAGCGGGTACATGGCGAGAGTGGCGTATGTGATGGATGACATTATGGGGCATCTGGGACTGTCGGGAAGGGCATTTCTTCCAATGCTCCTGGGATTCGGCTGCTCTGTGCCGGCTGTTATGGCATCGCGCGCGCTGGAACATAAAAAAGACCGCCTGAAGACAATCCTTGTGACGCCGTTTATGTCGTGCAGCGCAAGGCTTCCGATCTACGTCCTGTTTTCCTCTATGTTTTTCGGAAAATATGCGATGCTTGCCTGTTATTCCATGTATCTTCTGGGTATTTTGATCGCGATCCTGACCGCGTATATCATCTCCAAGATCGATGGGAGCAAGGCGGAACACGCGCTCCTGATAGAACTGCCAGAATATAAGGCGCCTAATGCCAGGACGATCGCGGTGTATGTGTGGGAAAAAGTAAAGGATTATCTGACAAAGGCAGGGACAGTTATCTTCTTTGCATCTATTGTGATGTGGCTGCTGTTAAATGTCGGTCCGTCCGGCTTTGTGACAGATATTACGGAGAGCTTCGGAGCAGTCATCGGAAAAGCTATCGTGCCCTTCTTTAAACCGCTGGGACTTGGCTACTGGCAGATCGTAGTTGCCCTCATATCAGGGATCGCGGCAAAAGAGGTAGTCGTATCCAGCTGCAGCGTCCTCTTCGGGATTCAGAATATCACGACTTCCCATGGTATGGACAGCTTTGTGGCAACGCTGGGGGCAATGGGGTTTGGCGCGGCAAATGCGTATGCCCTGATGGTATTCTGTCTTCTGTATGTGCCTTGTACGGCAACCATTGCGACGATACACAGGGAAGTGGGAAGTACGAAGGTCACGGCAGGGATAGTGCTTTTCCAGCTTGCAGTTGCGTGGGTGGTAAGCTTTATCGCATTCCATGTGGCAGGGCTGTTCCTGTAAAAAGATCAGAGGAGAGTCCCTGGGACTTTACTGATGTGCGATAAAGAAGTAATAGAAGTGTAAAAAATTTTGCCGTTCCTATCCGGCACTTGGCCATTGTGT
>CALWFS010000085.1 GCA_944377705.1 uncultured Mediterraneibacter sp.
TAGTCCATTCCTTTGATGTTTTTCACAGAGTAGGGAGCCGAAACCAGACCAACATCCCCGCCCGCCGCGAAAGGCACATCAAACAGGTCTGCGGTTTTCTGCGCTCATCCGGCCGGAAGTCCCCACAGCCAAATCCAGATTTACAGCCTCTTTGCGATCGCTTTGATAAATCCTTCGCTGTTGAGCACTGTCGGATTCTCGATTGTGGTGATCAATGCCAGGTCTTTTGTCATCTCGCCAGCCTCAATCGTATCGATAGTCGCTTTCTCCAGACGGTCGGCAAATTCCATCAGATCTTTATTGCCGTCCAGCTCTCCGCGCTTTCTGAGCGCTCCTGTCCATGCGAAGATCGTTGCCACAGAGTTTGTGGATGTCTCCTCGCCTTTTAAATGTTTATAGTAATGGCGCTGCACTGTTCCGTGAGCCGCCTCATACTCATAATATCCCTCCGGTGATACGAGCACGGAAGTCATCATGGCAAGAGAACCGAAAGCGGAGGATACCATATCACTCATCACATCTCCGTCATAATTCTTGCATGCCCAGATATAGCCGCCCTCAGACTTCATCACGCGTGCTACCGCATCATCAATCAGTGTATAGAAATACTCGATGCCTGCCGCTTTGAACTTCTCGTCAAACTCTGCATCATAGATCTCCTGGAAGATATCCTTGAAGGTGTGGTCATATTTCTTGGAGATTGTATCTTTTGTCGCGAACCACAGATCCTGCTTTGTGTCCAGTGCATAGGAGAAACAGCTTCTCGCAAAGCTCTCGATGGATTTATTCAGATTGTGCATACCCTGCACGATGCCCGGTCCGTCAAAGTTATGTACCAGCTCTTTTGTCTGAGTGCCATCCTCTGCCGTATAGACGAGCTCTACCTTTCCCGCGCCAGGGATCTTCATCTCAGATCCTTTGTACACGTCGCCGTATGCATGTCTTGCGATCGTAATCGGCTTCTTCCAGTTTTTCACGCATGGCTCAATGCCTTTTACCACGATTGGCGCGCGGAATACCGTCCCGTCCAGGATCGCGCGGATTGTCCCATTGGGGCTCTTCCACATCTCCTTCAGGTCATACTCATCCATGCGCGCTGCATTCGGAGTGATGGTCGCACATTTTACCGCGACTTTATATTTCTTTGTAGCCATGGCAGAATCCACAGTCACCTGGTCATTTGTCTCATTCCTGTGCTCCAGCCCCAGGTCATAATACTCTGTTTTCAGATCAATGTGGGGGATGAGAAGCTCATCTTTGATCATCTTCCAGAGAATCCTTGTCATCTCGTCCCCGTCCATCTCTACAAGGGGAGTGGTCATTTTGATTTTTTCCATTGTGGGTATCCTCCTGATTTCTTATGATAATTTGTTATTGCAGTGTCTTATTCCTGTTCATATCCCTGTTTTTTCAGATTCTGCATCACATGCATGATATGCTCATTGGCAAGCTGCTCTGCCATTTCCTCGTCCCTGTCCCTGATCGCGCGCAGGATCTGGCGATGTTCCCTGATCGATTTTCTCGCTCTGTCCTCTGACACCACAGACGATTTTCTGGCAGTCTGTACATAATTGTGGAAATCTGTAAGAAGATGTCCTAAGATCCTGCTGCCGGAAGCTTCATATAGAATAGAATGAAATCTGCCGTCCAGCGCCGCGATCTGCTCCGCGCTGAATCCGCTTTCCTTCTTCATCTGAAATTCCGAAAGAAGGATCGTTTCCTCCAGCTCGTTCAGCTGCTCGTCCGTAATATGCTCAACCGCCCAGCGGGCGCACAGCCCTTCCAGCATGGACCGTATCACATAGATATCCCATATATCTTTATGGGATATGCCGGTCACATAAGCTCCCCGGTTAGGGACGATCGTCACCAGTCCTTCCAGTTCAAGCTGACGCAGAGCCTCCCTGACAGGCGTGCGGCTCACTCCGAGTTCCTTTCCTATGGTATTCTCCCTAAGCTCGTCATTCTCCTTATATTTCCCATTCAGGATGTCTTCACGTATCTTCTGGAAAACACGCCCTCCCAGGGAATGATCCTGATACTCTTCCATTTTCAGTCCTCCTGCTGCCAAGACCAATCGGTCATAATGTCATGTGCAGCTCGTCACACACACTGTCTATTTTCGCAACTAATTCTTCATCTGTCAAGACTGTAACGCGGCCGTCCTCATATTCTTTGTCCACCCATTCTTTCAGCCTGCGCACAAGCTCTGAATTCTTATCCACCTGGCGCTCGCCTGTCAGCTTATAGTATGCATTAATCCAGTAGGCAATGCCCGCCGCGCCGGAAGTATTGGACACAGATACCAATGCCGGACGGTTGAGGAATTTATCTGTATCAAATATGTTGTAGATCTCCTCGTTTTTCAGCATGCCGTCCGCATGAATGCCCGCTCTTGTCACGTTGAAATTCTTGCCCACAAACGGGGTGCGCGACGGGATATGATAGCCGATCTCTTTTTCATAATAATCGGCGAGCTCCGTGATCACTGTCGTATCCATTCCGTCAAGCGTGCCTCTGATCTGCGCGTACTCAAACACCATCGCCTCCAGCGGGGTATTGCCTGTACGCTCTCCGATGCCAAACAGAGAACAGTTCACGCCGCACGCTCCGTACAGCCACGCTGTAGTTGAGTTATTGACAGCTTTATAAAAATCATTGTGCCCGTGGAACTCGATCAGTTCGCTTGGCACACCTGCATGTGTCATCAGCCCGTAAATGATCCCCGGGATGGACCTGGGGATCACTGCTCCCGGAAAATTCACCCCAAAGCCCATTGTATCGCAGACACGGATCTTCACCGGAATCTGATATTCTTCCATGAGTTTCATCAGCTCCACGCAGAACGGGATTACAAAGCCATAGATATCAGAGCGGGTAATATCCTCCAGATGGCATCTCGGGCGCACCCCTGTTTCCATACACTCCCGGATAACAGACAGATAGTGGTCCAGCGCCTGCTTTCTCGTCATTTTCAGCTTATAAAAAATATGATAATCAGAACAGCTCACAAGGATTCCTGTCTCCTTAAGGCCGATATCCTTTACCAGCTGGAAATCTTTTTTGCTGGCCCGGATCCAGCTGGTCACCTCCGGGAACTGATATCCTTTCTCCAGACATTTGTACACTGCATCCCTGTCCTTTTTGCTGTAAAGGAAAAACTCGCTCTGACGGATCTTCCCCTTCGGACCTCCCAGACGGTGCAGGTAATCATAGATCGTCACGATCTGCTCCGTTGTATACGGCGCCCTGGACTGCTGCCCGTCACGAAACGTAGTGTCCGTGATCCAGATCTCGTCCGGCATATTATGCGGCACGATTCTGTCATTAAACGCGATCTTCGGTATCTCATCATAGTGGAACAGGTTGCGGAATACATTCGGTGTATCCACATCAACGAGGGGGAATATGTGCTCCTCCAGTTCCAGAAGATTCGTATGCTTGTTTAAAAATACTTTCCTATCCTGCATCTTTCTGCCTCCTTGATACTCAGTGCTGTTTTCCGGTCATATGTTTTTCCGGATATATTTTCGGTTACTTAATTTTGTATAATTGTATACAATTATACAAAATTTGTCAATCCTGACACCTTATTTTTCTCGTGGAATCACGCGCTGCACACAGCAGAAGTTATCCACACGCCCCACAAGCGCAGCTGCCTTTATACTCTCTATAAATAGAGAAACAAAAAAGCTGGATTCCCACCTGCGTCCTTCATCGGAAATCCAGCTTTTTCACTCTGTTATATTATTTTCGTTTTCTCATACAGCTGACTGTGCAGCTATCCAAAAATGTATGACGGTTTCAGAGGACTCTCACCCTGAGCACGCCATCTATGCCCGCCAGCTGCTGTTCCACTTCTGCAGGCACCTCTGCATCCACATCCATCATTGTGTAAGCATACTCTTTGCGGCTCTTGTTTGTCATAAGGGAAATATTGATCCCCTTCTCAGCCATCAAACCCGTGAACTGCCCCAGCATATTGGGGATATTTTTGTGAAGAATTGTAACCCTCGGTTCCTTGCCTCTGGCTCCCATATCACAGTCCGGGAAATTAACAGAATGGGTGATATTTCCGTTTTCAAGGAAATCCTTTACCTCTTCTGCAGCCATCTTTGCGCAGTTGTCCTCAGATTCCTCCGTGGAAGCGCCCAGATGAGGAATCACGATCGCGCCTTTTACGCCTACGATCTCCTTGGTCGGGAAATCAGTCACATAGCAGCGTACCTTCTCCGACACAAGAGCATCCACAACATCTTCCTGGTTCACCAGAATGTCGCGGGCAAAATTCAGAATGACCACGCCCTTTTTCATCAGGCTGATCGCATTCTTATCGATCATTCCCTTTGTGTCCTCCAGCGCCGGCACATGGATCGTAATATAATCACAGTCTTTGTAGATCTCATCCACTGTCTTCGCATGATAAATACTGCGTGACAGCATCCACGCAGAATCCACGGACACATACGGATCATAGCCGTATACCTCCATCCCCAGGTGTACTGCTGCATTTGCCACCAGCACGCCGATGGCTCCAAGCCCGATCACGCCAAGCTTTTTCCCCTGAAGTTCTGTCCCGGCAAATGCTTTTTTCTTTTTCTCTGTGATCTTAGCGATATCGCCGTCCTCTTCATACTCCTGCACCCAGTTGATGCCGCCGATAATATCCCTGGCAGCCAGAAGCATTCCGGCGATCACCAGCTCTTTTACACCGTTTGCATTTGCTCCCGGAGTGTTGAACACCACGATCCCTTCCTCAGCGCAACGGTCCAGAGGAATGTTGTTGACACCTGCTCCTGCGCGTGCGATTACTTTCAGATTCTTTGCGAACTCCATCTCATGCATCTTTGCGCTTCTGACGAGGATGGCATCCGCCTCCTCTGCATTGTCTGTATTTACATAATTTTCATCCAGTTGATCAAGTCCCACTTTTGCGATGGGATTCAGGCAGTGATATTTGAACATTTTACAGATTCTCCTCTTCAAACTTTTTCATAAACTCAACAAGTGCCACAACGCCCTCATAAGGCATTGCATTGTAAATGCTGGCGCGCATGCCGCCCACGCTTCTGTGTCCCTTTAAGTTCTCAAGCCCTGCTTCCTTTGCTTCTTTGACGAATTTCGCATCCAGGTCAGCATCTCCGGTCACAAAAGGCACATTCATAAGAGAGCGGTCTTTCTTCTCCACAGTTCCTTTAAAAAGTCTGCTCTGGTCAAGGAAATCATAAAGAACTTTTGCCTTTTTCTTTTTCTTTTCCTTCATTGCCGCAAGACCTCCCTGGGCTTTGATCCATTTGAAGACCTTGCCGCAGATATAGATACCATATGCCGGAGGCGTATTATAGAGAGATTTTGCGTCTGCATGCGTCTTGTATGTAAGCATAGTCGGTGTTCCCGGAAGGACGTCTTCCGTGATCAGGTCTTCGCGGATAATCACGATGACAACCCCTGCCGGTCCGATATTCTTCTGAACTCCTCCGTAAATGACTCCGTATTTTGTCACATCAACAGGCTCGGAGAGAAAACAGGAGGATACGTCGGCAACAAGGGTCTTTCCTTTTGTGTTCGGCAGTTCTTTGAACTTGGTACCGTAGATCGTATTGTTTTCGCAGATATAAACATAATCCGCATCTTCAGAAACCGGCAGATCCGAGCAGTCCGGGATATAGGAGAATATCTTATCCTCGGAAGATGCGATACGGTTTACCTTTCCATACTTTTCAGCCTCTTTTGCCGCCTTCTTTGCCCACTGTCCGGTGATGATATAATCCGCGGAGCGGTTCTTCATCAGATTCATCGGAATCATGGCGAACTGCTGGGAAGCGCCTCCCTGAAGAAACAGGACTTTATAGTTGTCCGGGATGCCCATCAGGTCTCTTATATCCTGCTCCGCAGTGGTGATGATCTCCTCAAACGCTTTGGAGCGATGGCTCATCTCCATTACAGACATTCCGGTCCCGTTGTAGTCCAGCATCTCTGCCGCCGCTTCCTTCAATACTTCCTCCGGCAGCACCGCCGGTCCAGCTGAAAAATTATACACTCTGCTCATTTTCCTTACCTCCTGCTTTCTGTCTTTTCTATCTGCATGGCTACCTGCCCATGTCTTCCTCATCAAAGGCATCACTGATCGCCGCTCCCGGGGCGACCATAGGCCACACCTTATCATCACTGTCAATCTGACAGTCAATAACTACCGGTCTGTTCAGGGTCAGCGCCCTTGCAAATGCTTCTTTGAACTGATCCTGCGTTTCCGCCCGGATTCCTACCGCTCCCATAGCCTCCGCCAGCTTTACAAAATCGACCGCGTCCCTGAGCACGGTAGCAGAATACCTCTCATCATAAAAGAGATCCTGCCACTGACGGACCATTCCGAGAACATGGTTGTTGACCACCACCTCAATGACCGGAATATTGTGCCTTACCGCGGTCGCAATCTCATTCATATTCATGCGGAAACAGCCGTCTCCCGCAATATTGACTACCGTCTTGTCCGGGCGCCCGGTCTTTGCACCAAGAGAGGCCCCCAGGCCGTATCCCATCGTCCCCAGACCGCCGGATGTCAGAAGTGTCCTCGGCTTTGTATACTTATAAAACTGTGCCGCCCACATCTGATGCTGCCCCACTTCAGTGACGATTAAGGCATCTCCCCTTGTCTGGCGATAAATCTCTTCTACGATAAAGGGTCCTGTCAGCGCGCCGGGATGATATTTCAGAGGATACTTTTCTTTGTATGACCGGATTTTTTCCATCCATTCAGAATGATCCTGCTGTTTCAGATGCTTATTGAGTATCCTGAGCACCTCTTTCACATCTCCGATCAGTTCCTCTGTCACAATGATATTCTTATTGATCTCAGCGGGATCGATATCGATCTGCAGGATCTTCGCGTTTTTGGCAAATGTCTCCGTATTGCCTGTAACACGGTCGCTGAATCTGGCGCCCACAACTACAAGAAGATCACACTCGCTGACTCCGTAGTTGGATGTCTTTGTGCCGTGCATCCCCAGCATTCCGGTATACCGCGGATCTGTTCCCGGAAACGCTCCCTTTCCCATCAGCGAGTCTGTGACCGGTGCATCCAGCTTTTCCACAAACCCCTTCAGTTCATCGCTGGCGCCGGAAGTAACCGCGCCGCCTCCCACAAAGACAAACGGTCTTTCCGAAGCCTCAAGCATCGCCAGGGCGCGTGAAACCTCTTCTTCATTAATATGAGACTGGTCGGGAATATATTTCCCGAGTTCTTCTTTCTGATATTCTGTGACTGCTGCCGTGATATCCTTTGGAATATCTACGAGCACAGGTCCGGGTCTTCCGGTCCGCGCGATGCGGAAGGCCTTTCGTATCGTGTCAGCCAGTTTTGTTACATCCTTAACGATAAAACTGTACTTTGTGATGGGCATCGTGATCCCCGCGATATCGATTTCCTGAAAACTGTCTTTCCCGAGAAGGGACACCCCTACATTGCAGGTAATCGCCACGACCGGGATGGAATCCATATACGCCGTAGCAATCCCTGTGACCAGGTTCGTTGCCCCCGGTCCGCTGGTTGCAAAGCACACGCCTACTTTTCCCGTAGCGCGCGCGTATCCGTCCGCTGCATGTGACGCCCCCTGCTCATGGGAGGTCAGAATATGACGGATCTCATCCCTGTGCTTATACAACTCGTCATATACATTCAGAATGGCGCCGCCCGGATACCCGAACACTGTGTCCACGCCCTGTTCTTTTAAACATTCAATTACGATCTCTGCTCCGTTTAACTGCATGCTGTATCCTCTTTTCTGTATCTCTCACTCCTGCCGGATATAGAATCTGTCCCGCAGGCTCTTAATTTCCTTTCGGAACCTCCAGGATCGCTCCTCTGTTTCCCGATGTTACCATGGATGCATAGCGGGCAAGATATCCTGTCTTTACCTTTGGTTCCCTGGGCTGCCATTTTGCCTTTCTGGCCGCCATCTCCTCATCTGAAATATCCAGTTCCAGCTTCAGCTCCGGGATATTGATCCTAATGATGTCCCCTTCTTCCACCAAAGCAATGGGACCTCCTACCGCCGCTTCGGGAGACACATGTCCGATGGACGCTCCCCTGGAAGCGCCGCTGAATCTTCCATCCGTGATCAGCGCGACCGTGGAGCCCAGTCCATATCCCGCGATCGCCGAGGTAG
>CALWFS010000086.1 GCA_944377705.1 uncultured Mediterraneibacter sp.
CCCGGATCGTTGAAGAAGAGAAATTCTATGAGGCGGAAAATCCGTACATCAAAGACGTAGAACTATAAAACAGACAGACTTTCTGGCGGACAGAGGGTTTCTGCCGGCGTGGGCGGAAGCGCTCTGTCCGCTTTGCAAAGGAGAGGAGGAAATCAATTTGATCGGGGAGAGGTCTGCAATTTGGAAGGAAGAAGAGTACAGTTATCCGGCTGCATATGGTTTTATTCCGTTTATCGTAAGCTATGTGCATGAGGATAACAGGATACGCCCGGCAATGCTCGTTGTGCCCGGAGGGGCGTATCGGTATGCATCGCCGTATGAGGGGAATCTTCCGGCCCTGGAGTTTTACCGGGCAGGATACAATGTATTTGTCCTTGTGTATACGGTCAACCAGCTGGAGGAATTGGAAGCTCCGCTGGGAAGGCAGCCTCTGCGGGATATTTCGCGGGCGGTGAGAATTATTCGCGCTCACTCGGCAAGGTGCCATGTTGATCCGCAGAAGATCGCTGTGTGCGGTTTTTCCGCCGGCGGGCATCTGTGCGCTTCCCTGTGCGTGCACTATGGAGATATCAAAGACCCGGATCCTGCGTATGATGAGGTGTCAAACCGTCCGGACGCGGCGGTGCTGTGCTACCCGGTTATTACTTCCGGAAAATATGCGAACCAAGAGTCATTCCGAGCGCTTCTTGGGGAGGAGCCTGAAGAGGCGGAGCTGGCATATATGTCTCTGGAAAATCATGTGACAGCGGATACGCCGCCGTGCTTTCTCTGGCAGACAGCTACAGATTCCAGTGTTCCAGTGGAAAACAGTTATCTTTTTGCTGAGGCGTGCAGAAAAGCAGGGGTTCCCTATGCACATCATGTATTTTCTGATGGGATCCATGGGATGTCTGTGGCAACTTTGGAATGGCTGGACAAGGAGTCGGAAGAACTCTATACGCTGGATCAGATCCGTCTGCTGGCAGAAGCCGTGACGACAGGGAAAACGCCCTGCCCCTTAGAGAAGGGAGAAGAGCTGATCCGGGAGTTCGCTCTGGACGGCGGGAAGAGGGAGCGATGGACACCGGAAGTGAAAGAAAGGCTGCGCGGGCTGCTGGATGAAGTGGGAATCTGGACAGAGCTGGCAGAAAAATGGCTGGCAAGGGAACTGGCATTGAAATAGACAAAGAGAGCGACCCTGGAGGAGGAGACAAATGAGTATACTGTTTATCCGGCATGGAGATCCGGATTATGTGAATGATACATTGACCGGGAAAGGCCGGCGCGAGGCATCCGCTCTTGCAGAGAGAGCGGAGGCTCTAGATATGGGGGAATGCTATGTCTCGCCCCTTGGCAGAGCGCAGGCAACGGCAGAATACAGCCTGAAAAAGCTGGGCAGAACGGCAGAGACCCTGGGCTGGCTTCAGGAGTTTCCGGCTCAGATCGACCTGAACCGGGCAGAACATTTAAGGGCAGCATATCCGAATGCGGAAAAAGCAGACGGCATATATAAGCCCAGGATCGTGTGGGACGTGATCCCGTCTTACTGGGCGGAGCACAGAGAATATTCAGACGGAATTTTGTGGAGAGAGTCCGAGATCAGCAGATATTCGGACGTGGTGCAGGTATATGATGACGTCGTGGGGAAATTTGACGCTTTTCTGGCAGAGAGGGGCTATGTCCGTGAGGAAAGACATTACAGAGTAGAAAGAGAGAGCACAGAGACTGTGACATTTTTCTGCCATTTCGGAATCACCTGCGCGCTCCTCGCTCATTTGTGGAATCTCTCTCCCTTTACTATGTGGCACAGCCTGGCGCTGGCGCCGTCCTCTGTCACAGAGGTGGTCACGGAGGAGAGAGAAAAGGGAATCGCTTATTTCCGCGGGCTGAAGATCGGAGATGTGTCCCATCTGTGTATGGCAGGGGAGCCGACGTCCTTTGCCGCAAGATTCTGCGAGGTGTACAGTGATAAGACTCAGAGACACTGAAAACAATTGCATAGATGTGTATTATGAGCATAAGAGGATCGGTGTGCATACTATGATAGAGAGAAGATCATGTAGCTGAAAAGGAGTTCTTTCTGCCATGGCATACGAGACTTTTGAGAGTGTGGAAGGCATCATACAGAGTATTAACAGGGGAGATTCCTGCTGTACGATGATGGTGTCACTGATCAGTAATTCAAATATTGTAAATGTGGTGGTCACAGGAGAGACGACGATCGTGGACAATGTACGTCTCCGTCCCGGGATGCGGATCGCAGCCTTCTATGATGCCAATCTCCCGACCCCGGCGGTATATCCGCCCCAATATCGGGCAGAGCTGGTCACATCGCTGCGGAGAAATCAGCAGGTAAAGCTGGATTATTTTGACGAGAGCCTGACTTCTGAGGACAATACGCTGCGGCTGAATATCGGTCCGACTACGAATGTGGAGACATTGAACGGGCAGCAGTATACATGCAGCCCGGAGAATTCAGAGCTGCTTGTCTACTACACGACAACCACATTCAGCATTCCGGCACAGACGACGCCCCAGAAGGTTATCGTACTGTGTGAGTATTAAAAGAGAAGAAAGGGTCAGGCTGTCCGGCAGATTCAGCAGCCTGATCCTTTGAAACAGGAGGGCAGAGACATGCTGGATGGAAAAGAGATACAAGAGCTTATCATTACAGCTCTGGAACAGCGAAAAAACGCTTATGCGCCTTATTCGGATTTCCGGGTGGGAGCAGCGCTGCTCACTGACAGCGGAAAGGTGTATACCGGATGTAATATCGAAAACAGCGCCTATACCCCAACTAACTGCGCAGAGAGGACAGCCTTTTTTAAGGCAGTGAGTGAGGGCGCGCGCGGTTTCCGCGCAATCTGTATCACAGGTGGACCGGGAAAGAAGGAACCGGAAGAATTCTGTCCGCCCTGCGGGGTGTGCAGGCAGGTGATGCTGGAATTCTGCAGTCCGGACTTTGAGATCATACTTGCCATAAACGGGGAACGGTATCAGGTATATACATTGGACGAGCTTGCTCCGATGGGATTCAGACTGTGAGGGATAGGAGAGTAAGGGAGGAAATCGAATGAAGATCGAAGAGATTTTGGGATATGTAGATCACACGCTGCTCAGCCAGACAGCGACGTGGGAAGAAATAAGAGGATTGTGCGATGAGGCAGTGAAGTATCAAACAGCTTCAGTGTGTATACCGCCGTCATATGTGCGCCGGGCAAAAGAGTATGTGGGAGATAAAATGGCTGTGTGCACGGTCGTCGGATTCCCAAACGGGTATAATACTGCGGAGATGAAGGCGGCGGAAGCGGCAGACGCGGTGAAAAACGGCGCGGATGAGGTTGATATGGTGATCAATCTCGGATGGGTAAAGGATGAGAGCTATGACCTGGTCGAAGAGGAGATCCGTGCAGTGAAAAAGGCGGCAGAGGGCAGGATCCTAAAGGTCATCATCGAGACTTGTTTTCTCACAGAGGAGGAAAAGATACAGCTCTGCGACACAGTGACACGGGCAGGAGCTGATTATATTAAGACATCCACCGGCTTCGGAGGGGCGGGCGCCACGTATGACGATATCCGTCTGTTTGCGGAGCATGTTGGAGAGGGAGTGAAGATCAAGGCGGCGGGAGGGATATCCTCTCTGGAGGACGCGGAGCGTTTCCTGAGGCTGGGGGCAGCCCGCCTCGGAACGAGCCGGATCGTAAAACTGGCAAAGCAGACAGAGGAAGAAAGGAGCTGAAAGAGATGGTAGATTACACAGAAGGCGCAGGAATCCAGTACCATGTGGGACTTAAGCCGCAGGACGTGGGAAAATATGTGATCCTTCCCGGAGACCCCAAGCGGTGTGTAAAGATTGCGGAGTATTTTGAAGATCCCTATCTCGCGGCAGACAGCCGGGAGTTTGTGACTTATACCGGGACCCTGGACGGGGAGAAAGTAAGCGTGACCAGCACGGGGATCGGCGGCCCCTCAGCATCCATTGCAATGGAGGAGCTGTGTAACTGCGGCGCGGATACATTTATCCGGGTTGGGACGTGCGGCGGCATGCAGACAGAAGTGTGCGGCGGAGATCTGGTCATTGCTACAGGCGCTATCCGTATGGAGGGAACCAGCAAAGAGTACGCGCCCATCGAATATCCGGCGGTACCTGATTTGGAAGTGACAAATGCCCTGGTAAACGCTGCAAAAAATCTGGGAATGGCATACCATACCGGTGTGGTGCAGTGTAAGGACTCTTTCTACGGACAGCATCAGCCTGAAAAGCATCCGGTCAGCCATGAACTTCTGGATAAATGGGAGGCATGGCTGCGCATGGGCTGCATGGCGTCAGAGATGGAATCCGCGGCGCTCTTTATTGTAGGTGCCTATCGGAGAGTGAGGGTGGGTTCCGTATTTCTTGCCATTGCCAACCAGGAACGGGAAAAGCTGGGGCTTGAGAACCGGCAGGTGCATGATACGGACGGCGCTGTCAGGACGGCTGTGCAGGCGGTGAGGGAAATGATCCGTATGGAAAAATCCGGAGTCTGAAGACAAAAAGAGGGGGAAGAGTGGACAGGAGGCGGAAGTACCCGCCTCCTTCTGTCATTCCAGTATCCGAGAGAGACGGATATAGAAGAGCATCAGGGATTCGCAGTATTTATTGGAGAGTGGACAAAGGACAGACATATTTTTGCCGCTGTCTTGGATATGGCTTCTTACATGTGTGACATAATCATACATATATTTCATAAATTCTTTGTTCGTTGGTTTTCTGTCCCGATTGGATTTGTTGAAGATAAGATCAAGAAGTTCTGTGTTGTGAGATTCCCAGGCGGAAGTGACTACCGTTCTCATATTTTTCTCTACACAGTTCCAGCTTGTATGAAAATGACTGGCAATATCCAGGTATAAGGATTTTGTGATGCAGTCCAGACGTTCCCGGTCCTCAATGATGAGAAGCAGTCCGTGGACTACATAATCATAACCTGTGTAAGAGCGACTGACTCCAAGAGAGTCAAGAGTGCTGATTATAATTTGTTCATAAGTCATATGCATGCCCCTCTCTGATCTGAGATGCCTGTTTATATCGACACCTATATTATCGTAAATTGCAGAAAAATGACATACAATAAGAAATGTTCGACTATTTTCGACCATAAAAGTCGAAAAAACGGACCGGCATCCTGCTGTAAATCTCCTGGAAAAAACACACACAGAATGTGTACAGGAGTGATTGATTTTACGCTCCGCCCATGTTAAGATATGCGATAGTGCATAAGTGCGCTCTCCCGGCAGGGGGTTCTGCCGGATATCCTGTAAACAATTTTTATAATGATAAGGAGATACAAGAATGATCAGTGCAAATAATGTGACGCTGCGAGTAGGGAAAAAAGCGCTCTTTGAGGATGTAAATATCAAATTTACGGAAGGCAACTGCTATGGTCTGATCGGTGCAAACGGTGCAGGAAAGTCTACCTTCCTTAAAATTCTTTCAGGTCAGCTCGAACCGACGAAGGGAGAAGTTGTTATCACGCCGGGAGAGAGGCTTTCATTTTTACAGCAGGACCATTTTAAATACGATGAATATCCCGTGCTTGATACAGTCATTATGGGAAATGCGAGACTGTATGAGATTATGAAAGAAAAAGAAGTAATCTATGCAAAAGAGGAGTTTACGGACGAAGACGGAATCCGCGCCAGCGAGCTGGAGGCGGAGTTTGCGACTATGAACGGATGGGAGGCAGAGTCTGACGCCGCGTCACTCTTAAACGGACTTGGCATTGAGACTGATCTCCATTATAAATATCTGAAGGAACTGACCGGCCCGGAGAAGGTTAAGGTACTCCTTGCCCAGGCATTGTTCGGCAACCCGGACATCCTGCTCCTGGATGAGCCTACCAACCATCTGGATCTGGATGCCATCGCCTGGCTGGAGGAGTTCCTCATAAACTTTGACAATACGGTCATCGTTGTATCCCATGACCGTTACTTCTTAAATAAGGTATGTACACAGATTGCGGATATTGATTACGGTAAGATCCAGCTCTATGCCGGAAACTATGATTTCTGGTATGAGTCCAGCCAGCTTCTGATCCGTCAGATGAAGGAAGCGAACAGGAAGAAAGAAGAGAAGATCAAAGAGCTGCAGGAATTTATTGCACGGTTCAGCGCCAATGCTTCCAAGTCCAAGCAGGCGACGTCCAGAAAGCGTGCCCTCGAGAAGATCCAGCTCGATGAGATCAAGCCGTCCAGCAGAAAATACCCCTATATTGATTTCCGTCCGAACCGTGAGATCGGCAATGAAGTCCTTACAGTAGAAGGGCTGTCTAAGACCATAGACGGGGAGAAGATACTTGATAACATCAGCTTCACGCTGGGGCATGACGATAAGGTCGCTTTTGTCGGCGGAAATGAGCTTGCGAAAACTGTGCTCTTTAAGATACTGATCGGGGAGATGGAGCCGGATGCAGGTACTTATAAATGGGGAGTGACCACATCACAGGCATATTTCCCGAAGGATTTCGGCGGCGAATTTGAGAGCGACTACAATATTACCGAGTGGCTGACTCAGTATTCAGAAGAAAAGGATGTGACTTATGTCCGCGGTTTCCTCGGACGTATGCTGTTCTCAGGAGAAGACGGAGTGAAGAAGATCAAAGTATTATCCGGTGGAGAAAAGGTGCGCTGCCTGCTCTCAAAAATGATGATCTCCGGGGCAAATGTTCTGATCCTTGACGAGCCTACCAACCATTTGGACATGGAGGCGATCACCGCGCTTAACAATGGCCTGATCAAATTCCCCGGCGTGCTGCTCTTTACCTCAAGGGATCATCAGATCGTGCAGACGACAGCAAACCGTATCATGGAGATCGTGCCGGGCGGACAGTTGATTGATAAGATCACAACTTACGATGAATATCTGGCGAGCGATGAGATGGCGAGAAAGAGACAGACCTATTCCGTACAGACGGAGGAAGAGGACTGATAATGTGAAAAATCTGAATGGAGATTTAAAGACAGGAAATTTCAAACAGATCTATCTCCTTTACGGGGAGGAGGCGTACTTGAAGAAGCAGTACAAAGAACGCTTTATCAAGGCAATGCTCCCCGAAGGCGATACTATGAATTATGCGTATTACGAGGGGAAAAATACGGATATCAAAGAGGTCGTCGATCTGGCGGAGACTCTGCCGTTTTTTTCGGAGCGCAGACTGATCGTGTTCGAGAATACCGGATTTTTCAAAAATTCCGGAGCAGATATGGCAGATTATATCAGCGGCGGCATGCCTGACACTACGTATTTCATTTTTATTGAAAGCGAAGTGGACAAGCGCAGTAAGCTGTACAAGGCGGTAAAGGCAAAAGGGTATATCGCGGAGCTGGGCGTGCAGGACGAGAACACGCTCAGACGGTGGGTCCAGAACCTCGTGAAAAAAGAGCGCAAAAATATGGAACCATCGGATATTGCATATTTCTTAAATAAAGTAGGAACAGATATGGAAAACATCCTCAGGGAGATGGAAAAGCTGGTGTGCTATGCCATGGACAGGGATGTCCTTACAAGGGAGGATGTGGATGCTGTGTGCGTCACGCAGATCACAAGCCATATTTTTGAGATGGTCAACGCAGTCGCGGATAAGAACCAGAGGAAGGCGCTGGATCTGTATTATGAACTGCTTGCGCTCAAAGAACCCCCTATGCGTATCCTCTTCCTTCTGACAAGGGAGTACCGGATTCTTTTCCATGTGAAGGCCCTCTTAAAGCAGGGGTATGCCAGGAAAGAAATTGCCTCAAAGGCTGGGCTCCATCCATTTGCCGCGGGAAGATATATGGACCAGGCAAAGAGGTTTCGTTCTAGGGAATTAAGGGCAGCCATGGAAGAAGGGGCGGATATCGAGCAGCGGGTAAAGACAGGTCTTTTGACAGATCATCTGGCGGTGGAGCTTTTTCTTGTAAAGCACTCCGCGCAGTGAACCGGGATTGGAGGAAAGAAAGTGTCAGTTATAGATCAGAGTAAGATAAGGAACTTTTGTATTATTGCACACATCGATCACGGGAAATCTACCCTGGCGGACCGGATCATTGAGATGACCGGACTTCTGACCAGCCGTGAGATGCAGGCCCAGGTTCTGGATAACATGGACCTGGAACGTGAGAGAGGGATCACGATCAAGG
>CALWFS010000087.1 GCA_944377705.1 uncultured Mediterraneibacter sp.
GATACAGCTCAGGGAGCTACAAAACCGGCAACTGTTGAGACTGGAGCAACTGTTATGGTGCCGCTGTTCTGTGAGACTGGCGATGTGCTGAAGATCGATACACGTACAGGAGAGTACCTGTCAAGAGTATAAATCTGATGTCAGGAAAAATACCTGAAAAAAGTATACAAAAATTTGTCATTAAAGGATGTGCTGTTTTGTGCGGTACATCCTTTTTCAGTTCAGAAGAAGAAAAGCAAGGGGAAAAATTGCAAGAAATCACAACGATGTATTTCGTTAATTATGCCACATTGTTTTTTGTCTTAAGCTCGTCTATAATCAAGTTCACATAATATAGTTCAGATCAATTTATTAGTGTTCAGATCAATGTATCGAATCGAAATGGTATATTTCATACCAAATCTCTTATTTAATCTGTGATGGTTCCCGTTAAGGAAGGAGAAGAATGAATTACAGGGAATTTACAGGCGCAGTAGAGGATCAGATGAATCGCAGGCTGGAAGGAGGTGTGCGGGCCAGTCTTTATACGGCGGTAAAAAATAATGGAAAAGAACGCACCGGGGTTTTGATTGAGACTCCGGGGATTAATATCTCTCCCACGATCTACCTGGAAGAGTATTTTGAGAATTATCAGAAGGGCAGGGACCTCAGGGAGGTCGTGGACGAGATCCTGGAATTTTATAACAGCATAAAGCAGGAAGGATCGTGGGACTGCGAAAGACTGCGAAGCTATGATGGAGTAAAAGACAGGATCGTCTTTAAGCTGGTTAATACGGCGAAGAACCGGAAGTTTTTAAATACAGTGCCGCACCGCTCCTTTCTCGACCTGTCAATCGTATTCTATGTGCTTCTTGAGGTGACGGGGGACGGCACGGCGGCGATGGCAGTTTCTGACAGCCATGCGGAACAGTGGAAGGTCACCACGGACACTTTGTGGACAGATGCGGTGCGTAATGTGAGAAAGCTTCTGCCTGCAGAGTTTGTCACTATGAATCATGCATTGAAGGAAATGCTGAGGGAAAAAGGCGGAAATACAGAAAACTCAAAAGAAAACAGGAACCTGCTCCTCGGAGAGTCTTCGGAGCGGGATGGCATGTACATCCTTTCTAACAGTCTCCGAAGTTATGGGGCGGCATGCATTGTCTATCCGCATATTCTGGAGATGATCGGAGAGATCCTCCAGAGAGATTACTATATTCTTCCCAGCAGTGTCCATGAAGTTGTCATTGTACCGTATTCTCTCGGGCTGGACAGCAGAGAACTGGATGATATGGTCAGGGAGATCAATGTGTCACAGGTTGCGGAGGAAGAGGTGCTGAGCAGCCATGCCTATCTGTACCGAAGGGATACGGGCACGCTCTGCGGAGGAAATGAGCGGCAGAATGGGAGGGCAGCAGGATGACAAAGCTGAGAAAATGGAAACTGTCTGCTGCAATCATTCTCTTTTTTCTATTTGGTCTGTGGATGCAGGGAATAAATGGGGTAGAGACAGCTGCCGCGGGTGAGTCGGTCCGGCTTACTGTCGGGAGAGAAATCTATTACGGGACATACAGCACCAATTACTTTGACGTGGACGGAAAGACTGCATACTGCCTTGAACCTCTGAAGGACACGCCGGATTCCGGGCAGTATGCAGTACAGCCTCTGGCAGAAGGGGCGGTGAGAAAGGGGCTATACTATATGTACGGGGGACCGGGGTATAGTCTGTATCAGGAGAATTTCGGCAGCATCGGAATTAGAGGCAGATACAGCGAGGATGATCAATATTGTATGAGTCACTGTATCCTGTCTTATCTCTATTCGGGAAATGCTTCTGCATTTACGGGGCTGGACAGCAGTGATGCGGCGGAGGTCAAAAAAGCGGCGGAACGAATAGCAGGCCTGCCGGAACCGCCAGAGGCATTTTATGCATTTCTCTTTAACATAGGCGGTGACGGACAGGTCATGGGAGGCAGCGGCAGGGACCGGGCTGGGACAATAGAGTTCGTGAAGAAGTCAGATCGGCCGGAGTGGACGGAAGAAAATCCATGCTATTCCCTGAAAGGAACCGTGTTCGGAATATACCGGCCGGGAGAGGAGCAGCCTGCCTGGAAGGTGACAACAGATGAAAATGGATACGCAGAGCTGACCAATATCCCTATTGGCGTCTATGAGATCGCGGAAATAGAAAGTCCGCTTGGATTTTCCGGTGATGGCAGGAGAAAGGAAGTCCGTGTAGAGGAGAACTCCGTATACACTTATGAGTGCGTCAATGCAGCAAAGTACCATCCGGCGCATATCCTTCTGGAAAAGACGGATGCCGAGACCGGTGAAAAGAGCCCTCAGGGAGCCGGCTCTCTTGAGGGTGCGGAATTTGAAGTGAAATATTATCACGGATATTATGATTCTGACCCGGGCGGGCTGTCTGTCCTTCCGGAACGTACCTGGACCTTCCGGACAAATGCGGACGGCGAACTTTGCTTTACCGAGGAGAGTAAAACAGGGGGAGACGAATTTTATCAAAATGACTCTGGAGAAAATGTGCTTCCCCTGGGCACGGTCACGATCCGGGAAGTGAAAGCGCCGGCAGGATACCTGCTCAATGAGAACGTGTATGTGGAGGAGATCCGGCAGGATGGGAGCGGTCCCGAGGATACCGTATACCATGCCCCGGAAGTGCCGGAGCAGATCATACGCGGGGATCTCCAGCTCGTTAAATTCCGTGAGGATGAGGATGAAAATCAAGATCAGAAAACTTCTCTTGAAGGGATAGTTTTTACTGTTACCTCAAAGACAACGGGAGAGGAAATCAGGATCGTAACAGACGAGAACGGATATGCTTCCACAAAGACAGAGGAAGGAGGTAGGGGAGGCCTGGTATATGACACCTATGTTGTCAGTGAAAAGAATGCGCCTGACGGGCTTCTTCCAGTGAAAAATTTTGAGATCACAATCAGCGAAGAAGGGAGGACGCTTTATTATATTCTGGAAGATAAAAGGATATTTTCTCCGGTACGCCTTGTAAAAAAGGATGCAGACAGCGGAGAGACCATTCCGCTTGCAGGAGCAGAGTTTCAACTGCTGGATGAAGATCAGGAACCTGTTGTTATGACAGTGCATTATCCCCAGGAAACAGTGCACAGCACCTTTAAAACAGATCAGAGCGGAAGTTTTGTCCTGCCGGACAGACTGAGCGCAGGAAGTTATTATTTCCGTGAATTGCAGGCTCCTGCCGGGTATGTGATCAATGATGAACTTATAAAGTTTGAGGTCAGAGAGGATCATGAATGGGGGGATCCATTTGTGGTGGAATTCCCGGACAGACCTGCCAAGGGAAAAATCCATATAAGGAAGACGGATGAGGATACGGGGGAACCAGTTGCCGGGGCAAAATTTGAGATCTGTGCAAAGGAAGATATACTGACTCCGGCAGGAAGCGTGAGGGTGCCGGCGGGAAGTAAAGTAAGCACCGTTGTCACAGATGAGAAAGGCCAGGGGCAGTCGGACAGCCTCTATCTGGGAACGTATGAGATTCGGGAGATAGAACAGCCTTTAGGGTATGTGCTTGCGGCAGAGATATATGAGGTGGAAATAGAATATAACGGACAGGAGACAGAGCTTGTGAGCGCGGAAGCAAAGATCACAAATAAGCCGGTGAAAGTATCATTGAAAAAGAAGGAAGAAGGTACAGAAAACGGTCTGAAAGGAGTAAAGTTCGCTGTCTGGGAAAAGCAAACGCCGGGGGAAGAGTCGATCTATGTCACGGATCAGGAAGGACGGATTGAGATTAAATACTTGGCTCCGGGGACGTATTGTGTCCAGGAGAGGGAAAGCATTCCCGGGTATCTCAAAGACGACACGGTGTGGGAATTTACGGTTGACAGTACGGGACGGGTTGAAGGAAAGGAGCTCATGGAATATGAGATAGAAAATAAAAAGACAAAGATTAAAGATACAGTGGCATTCTGGAAGGAGAGCGGAGGAAAAGAAATCTATGCCGGCGAGGAAAATGTGATCGCAGATACTGTCAGTCTTCAGAATCTTGAACCAGGGCAGGTGTATACACTGAAAGGATCTTTGGCAGATCCTGAAACAGGTGAGATACTGACAGAGAACGGACAGCCCGCAGTCGTAGTGAATACATTTACGGCAGAAAATCTATCACAGGAAATACAGATGGAATTCCCTGTGGATACTGAGCGGCCCGGGGAAATGAAAATCGTTGTATTTGAATCTCTTTATATCGGAGATGTTCTGATTTTTACACACGCAGATCCTGGAGACGAGGGACAGACTGTCTCGATTCTGAAAAAACCGGAGGCATCCGCCGCTACAGGGGACAGCTTGGACAATAGAGCGAAAATCGCTGCTTTATTTGCTGTCATACTGATACCGCCGGCATACATGGCGGTGCGCTTCAGGAGAAAAAAGAAGATGTAAAACGCTTTACTTTTGGTTTGATTTATGCTAGGATAATTAAGGCTGTTCGAGAAGCAGATTTGTCTTCTTGAACAGACCGGAATGCGTCTGTAGCTCAGTGGATAGAGCAATGCCCTCCGGAGGCATGTGCGACGGTTCGACTCCGTTCAGACGCTTCTAATCATTCCCGGAAAAGTGCTGTAAATCCAGTGTTTATCGTGCTTCCTGGGATTTTTATTTTCAAAAAGGGGCACAAAAGGGGCAACTATAAAATTTTTACTTCTTTCAGTCTTTCATTCTGCTGATTTTCAAGCTTCTTGGTGACATGGAGGTAGATGTCCCTTGTGATACGGCTGTCTGTGTGACCGAGCCGTCTTGATATACTGTCAATGTCTACTCCCTGCTCCATCAGCAGGCTGGCGTGCGTGTGCCGGAGCGTATGCGGCGTGATCCGGCGTCCAAGAATCTTCTCAGATTTCTCCCTTAAATATTTGGCATAACAGTCGAACTGCATGTGCTCACGCCTGGTTCCAGGGAAAAGCATCCTGCTGATCGGCACAATCTTGCTTCCCGCAAATGAGACCAGTATCATCTTACATACAGATAACAGTTCATCCTGTATATAAACATCACGGACCGAAGTCCCGGTCTTTGGCGTTGTGACAACGTCATGAGCCTGATTATAAGTTTTCGTAACATGGATCACCCGCTCCTTCAGATCTACGTCAGATCGATATAAGGCAGCGGCTTCCCCGAAGCGCAGTCCCGATAGTGCCAGGAATTCTGTCAACAGCTTCCATTTTGTGACTGTCATTTCGTCAAGCAGAGCTTTCAGTTCATCAGCTTCCAGAAACTTGTCCTGAATCTTTTCGCGGTGAGGAATGTCCTTGAATCGTTCCAGCTTCTCCAGATATGAGATGTCTGAAATGTAATCATTTCTGTATCCCCATTTGATGAGACCTTTAAATCGCGTCAGCCATTCGTTCAAAGTGCCGTTCTCCCTGCCGGATGCGATCAGGCGTTCCCGGACATATCCGGCTGTCAGCCTGTTTACCAGCGTATCAGCTCCCAGCAACTTGATTAATGCGTTGCACGCTGACTGGTTTCGGCTGTAAGTCTGCAGCTTGACAGTTTTGATCTGTTCCTCCCCGTAGTATTCTACCAGTTGAGAGAGTGTGATCTTCTTTTCCTGCGGCATCATAGCGCGGTCTATCTTTGCGTTGAGAGCCTTCTGAGCCGTTTTTCTTGACTGTGCGGTATCTTTCTCCATGATGACAGATACACGCCGGTATCTGCCCGTCAGAGGGTCTGTGAAGCGTTCTACGAATTTGTAGCCAGTCTTTACTTTTTCAACCCACATAATCATCTTCCTTTCTTTTGAGAGTACAAAAATAACAGCCAGCGCGAACTTGTGTTCCGCTTGCGTGGCTGCTCCGAAGATGATACAATATTCCGTGAATAAGGTATCGTATATCTTCGGATATACACTTCTGCCCTGGTGTTGGCGCACCGGGGCGGTTTTTATTTTATTGTAAGCCGTTGATTCTCAAGCAGTTGTTATATGCAAGCTCCTGGAGCATCTTGTACAATGGCTGCACATTAAATTTTTTCGGAAATTCCAATTTATGGGAAACATACTGAACATCATGTGCGGTAAGGTTTGCAGTTTTGATGTATGTAAAAGTAAGTTCACTGTCATCAAAACCGAATCCTGCTGTCTCCATTGTCACGTCAACCACGGAAAACAGGTTGATAGATTCAACACGCATTTTTGTGCCGGTAGCTCCCTGCTTGTCCGTGAAGATGATTCTCTTATCCGTGAAGATCAGTGCATCACGGATCAGCTTAAATCCGGTTCGGATAACTTCCCCATTCATCAGGTACATACCATATTCCTGCTGTAATTGCTCCACAGGAACTTCGCTGTAATTGTTCAGCCCGCCTTGCAGAATGTTTCCACCAGTAGCACCAGCTACCGCTTTTGCACCATTTAATACGTCTTTCATTCCAAATGCCATATTATTTTCCTCTCTTTCCCCTGTTCCTTTATACACCACTATATAATCGCCGAAGCGGTTATACCTTCAATTATATTAGATATAAGAAATTTGTTTTTATAATAATTTTATCAAAATAAAAGTATAGTAAGTCGCAATCGCCATATTGGCTATCCCAGAAAGAAAAAATAATGTTGAGAGCATAACTGTGTCTAAAAATATCCATGTTATAATTGACAAGAAAAACAATATGATTCCAGTTAATATATTGGACAAATATATATATTCATGATAAGAAGTACGTAAGCGTTCTTTTTTTTGCTCATTTTTTGGTACCGCTAAGTATATAGTCAATATGGTAAGAAGTACACCTATAAATGAAGCGGAAACATCTATTAGCGTGGAAATTTTATCAAAACTAATCTTAAAAATGTTAAATTTCTTTGATAGGATAAAACAAATGGCGAAAATTAATGATGGCATAGCAAAGTTAGAATAGTATTTTAAATAACTTTTTATTTTTTTCATAACCATCACCTCCATATGTTCTAATGACATAGTTTTTCTATTGGGATAAAGCATCTATTTTTGCACACCCAGTAGTGAGTAGTTTTTGTTTTTCCTGTTCCGCAAAGACCTAATAAACCGCAAAAGCACAATTTCCAAAAACTTGCTCCTTTACCCTTGACATCGCTAACAATTTCAAGATTAGTTCCGCCACATTTTGGGCATTTCACTTGCGGTCCCCCTTGTGTTGAAGTAGCATTCTGCTGAGTTGTTGATTCATTTGTTTCCATTGAATAAATCCTCTCTTTCCTTTGTATTGTTCCTTTTAACACCACATTTATATAATCGCCGAAGCGGTTATACCTTTTCAATGACTGCTAAATTCGGAATAAAACAGATCATATAATTATCTACTTCCACATATTCCCCGTATTTGTCCCGGTAGCAGTCGATGCATTCCTGTAAATATTCTTCTGTCACGTCCAGCAGTTCTGCCATCTCATGCCTGCTCTGGCACCCGGCACGGAACGCTCTGATAATGCCGGTCAGCCCGATCAGCTTGTTATATCCCCAAAGTCGAGCCTGACGCTCCTGCTTGCGGCTGCGGACATCGTTCATATCAAGGATATTACCCACGGATGTGTGATGGTGTCCGAGTTCCTCTGCGAGGACGCAGGTTTTTTCTGCATAAGTATCTATTTTCCTATTTATTCCGATTGTCATATCGCAATACAGTCCTTTGATACGTTGACTCCTAAAATCACGAGAAACTACATCTATACCGTCCTTGCAGGCTTCGTCTTCCAAACGCTCAAATGAGTTCATAGCAAACACCTCCCGCTCTAGTATATCTGATCGGGTGTCCAATAATCAGGACTCCTTTCTTCTGTTCTTTACAAATTCGGCAAACTGACGGATTTCGTCAAGTTCATCTTCTGTATATTCGTCGCCCTCAAAGTGAGCGGCGAAGGTGGTAGGTGTGTCTGTATTATCATCATCAGCCAGATAATCAATAGAACAACCTAAATATGAGGAAAGTTTCCGAAGTGTTGAAAGTTTTACATTGTCAGTGCCTTTTGTATAAAAACCAGCGATAGTTGTATATGGTATTCCAGATTCTTTTGACAATATTGACTTATTTATTCCTTTTTCAGCCATTAACGCATCTAATTTGTCTGTAAATGACATA
>CALWFS010000088.1 GCA_944377705.1 uncultured Mediterraneibacter sp.
GAGGACAGTATAATATAAATAGATGGAAATGGCAAGCGGCTGCATTTGCCGGTCAGCATATTTACCGGTATTTTGCGGCGCGGTCAAATGTTTCATCCTGCCTGTTTCGCATGCGCTTTTCTGATGAGCAGGACGCCTGCCATCAGAAGCGCGGGGAAGATGACCCCGGTCTGTATGCCCAGTTTTAAGTCGTCCCCCGCGTGCGCTGATACCAGTCCCACGAAGGAAGGACCGCCGGAACAGCCAAGGTCCCCGGCAAGCGCCATGAGCGCAAACAGCGCGGTACCGCTGCCTTTTAAAACGGAGGCGCCGATGCTGAACGCGCCTGGCCACATGATACCCACGGAAAATCCGCAGATGCCGCAGCCCAAAAGGCTCAGGACCGGCATCGGGGAAAGGGAAATCATGCAGTAGGAAAGGATACAGAGACCTCCGCTTAAGAGCATTGCTTTTCTTAGATTGAGCTTTTCCCCACAGACTCCGTAAAGCAGCCTGGAACTGCCCATGCTTACGGCAAAAAACATAGGACCGGCAAGGTCGCCTATGGATTTTGTCACTCCCAGGCCCTGCTCGGCAAATGCAGAAGCCCACTGGCTGACAGCCTGTTCGCTGGCGCCTGCGCAGGCCATGATGACCATGAGGATCCAGAAAGCAGGCTTCTTAAGCACAGCGGAAAGAGGAAGACCTTCTTCGTCCTCAGCTACGAGCGGACAGAGTGGGACTCTGCGGAATACAAAGAGGTTGTAAATGGGGATCAGAGCCCAGAGGATTGCCATGAACTTCCAGCTCTCAAGGCCAAACAAAGCGAAAAATACAGTCGATACAAGTACCACAGCCACATGTCCCCAGCAGTAGAAAGAGTGCAGCAGACTCATGGTCTTCTCTTTGTGCTCTGTGGGAAGCGCCTCCACGATCGGACTGAGCATGACCTCCAGAAGTCCGCCTCCCAGAGCGTAAATGGCAACGGACAGGAGAAGCCCCGCAAATGGGGAGGGTAAAATTTCGGGGAGGAAAGTCAGGCATATAAGACCTGCAGCGGTCGCAGCATGTGCGAGGATCATGGATGCCCGGTATCCGATCCGGTCGATGAACCCTGCGGACAGGCAGTCTACCAGAAGCTGGACAAGGAAATTTACCGAGATCAGCAGAGTGATGCTGCGCGTGGAGATGTGGTAGGTGTTCTGAAAGGTCAGAAATAAGAGCGGGATAAAGTTATTTACGATTGCCTGGACCACATAGCCTGTATAGCATGCAGTAAGAGTGCGGTTATATGTCTGTTTCATGTAAAGAAACCTCCTGTTTGTATATAGATATATTTCCTATTGGTATCTGTAATTCCACTCCTCTTCAGTAAGTCTGGGGGTGAACCATGTGCCGCTGATCCCTTCTGTGGTTCCGGTTACGTGATTGGAGACATACTGAAAGTTCCCGTCCGGCAGAGGGCGTACAATGAGCTCGCTGATCACTGCCTGATCCGTGAGTTTTGTGGTCTGGACGGCCTGGACGGTCAGCTTTAAGGTACCGTCCGCCAATGTCTCGCAGGCAGTGACTTCAGGATACGGAGAGTAAGGGTATTCCGCATCTTCCAGCCCTCTCGGGCGATACTGGTAAGTGTCTCTTTCGGGATAATATACGGTCCGCGATCTTATGGTATCTGTACTGATATTCATAAAGGACTGAAGCACACTGTCAAATTCTGCAGCCGGAATCTCGTATTCTGCTCCTGTGTACGCATAAGGGTAGGGCGCTTCCGTACCGTATTTCATCCTGTACATCAGGTCGTACAGATCGTAAAAGTTCAGTGAGCCGAAACCGTCAGATTCGCTCCAGTCTGAGATCAGTACATTATTTCTGTTATAGCCTATGGGCAGAACGTATTTCCGGTTGTATTCGCGGCAGTCAGGATCCAGCGGCTTAACACGGATGCCGATCTCCCCGGGCGGTCCATCATATCCGGGCATCCGGTACTGATCGAAGAAGAAATAACCGCTCTGTGTGTAAGACCATTCCTCGGCAGTGAATGCCTCGTAATAGCCTGCCTTCGGCGCAGCGTTCTCCCAGTAGAGCGTACATCTCTGCGCGCTGATGCTGCCATTGTGTGTCTCAAAGTCATAGCACACGATGTTCCCGCCTTCCATGACAAGGAGGACGGAAATTTCTGATTCTTTACCTGATCCGGCAGCAGTCAGAAAGTCTTCCAGTTTCTCAGCGTTTACCATATTGATCTGATTATCAGCATCAGAAGCGCAATAGCCTTTTTCGCCCAGACGCGAGACAATCGCTTCCTGTGTTTCGAGGGAATCAAGCGTATCTGACTGAGAAGCCTGCTCATAGATATCCTGAAAACTGTCTGCGATTTCCAGACAGGAGGAGTATAGGGCTGTTTCTGACGGATCGGATGCATCTGCACTGCCCTCAGATACGTCAGCCCGGGCAGAATCATCAAAAGAATTTTCAGACGGAGTCCCCGTGCAGCCTGTCAGAGAGAGGATGCAGCAGGAGAGAAGCAGCCCGGCTGATTTTATAAGCGTAGAAATGAATGAGTAATTCATAATACGGTCTCCTTGTGTCTTTTTTATAAATATTACAATTGTAGTATTAAAAAGTCAATGCAGTGAGGTCAAAAAGACAAGAAATGGATATGAAAAGGCTGATTATCCGGTGGCAAATGAGATAAAAAGTTGATAAAATGACCTTAAAGGCAAGCGAAAATAAATGGAGCCGGAGAAAGGGAGGAGCATAACATGAATAATATGCCGGAATTAAAGATCGGAGTCGTGGCTGTGAGCAGAGATTGTTTCCCGGAGAGTCTGTCCGTAAACAGAAGAAGGGCGCTGATCGATGCGTACACGAAGAAATACGGAGAGGGAACTGTCTATGAATGTCCGGTCTGTATCGTAGAGAGCGAGATCCATATGGTGCAGGCGCTGGAGGATATCAAGAGGGAAGGATGCAATGCGCTGGTCGTATATCTGGGAAATTTCGGACCGGAAATCTCAGAGACGCTGCTGGCAAAGCATTTTGACGGACCGAAGATGTTTATCGCCGCTGCGGAGGAGACTCAGGATGACTTAAAGCAGGGGCGCGGAGACGCATTCTGCGGCATGCTCAACGCAAGCTATAACCTGAAGCTGCGGGGAGTAAAGGCATACATACCTGAGTACCCCGTGGGCACTGCCGGGGAATGCGCGGATATGATCCATGAGTTTGAGCCGATTGCCAGGGCTGTGATAGGGCTGAATAGTCTGAAGATCATCAGCTTCGGCCCGCGTCCTCTGAACTTCCTTGCTTGCAATGCTCCGATTCAGCAGCTTTACAATATCGGCGTAGAGATCGAGGAAAACTCAGAGCTGGATCTTTTTGAAGCTTATAATAAACATGCGGGGGATGAAAGGATACCGGCTGTTGTAAAAGAGATGGAAGAGGAGCTCGGGGAAGGAAATAAGAAGCCTGAGATCCTGGAAAAGCTTGCTCAGTATGAGCTCACGCTCACGGACTGGGTGGAGGAGCACAGAGGGTACAGGAAATATGTGGCGATTGCAGGAAAGTGCTGGCCTGCATTCCAGACACAGTTCGGGTTCGTGCCCTGCTATGTGAACAGCCGTCTGACAGCCCGCGGTATCCCGGTATCATGCGAGGTAGACATATACGGATGTTTAAGCGAGTTTATCGGTACTGTCGTGAGCCGGGATGCGGTGACACTGCTCGATATCAACAACACAGTTCCCGCAGATATGTTTAAAGAGAGTATCGAAGGAAAGTTCCCATATACGCAGAAGGATACATTTATGGGATTCCACTGCGGCAACACAGCGTCCTCCAAGCTCTGCTTCTGTGAGATGGGATATCAGATGATCATGGCAAGGACGCTGCCGGAGGAAGTGACACAGGGGACGCTGGAAGGGGATATCATTCCGGGCGATATCACATTCTTCCGCCTTCAGAGCACGTCAGACAATCTGCTCCGCGCGTATGTGGCACAAGGTGAGGTGCTCCCGGTCAGGACAAGATCATTCGGTTCCATCGGTGTGTTCGCGATCCCGGAGATGGGACGTTTCTACCGCCATGTGCTGATCGAGAAGAATTATCCGCATCACGGCGCTGTGGCCTTCGGACATTTCGGAAAAGCATTGTTTGAAGTATTCAAATATATCGGCGTCCCGGTTGAAGAGATCGGATATAACCAGCCAAAAGGTGTAAGGTATCCGACGGAAAATCCGTGGGGTTAGTATCTGGATAAGAAATCGTAACAGAGAGGATATGACCCCTGCTGTTCCGGAAAGAGCTGCCTTCGGACTAAGAGATTCGCTGGCAGCCGAAAAATATGAAAGGAAATACCGGGAATTCAGAAAGTTTTATCCCTCATTGAAAGGACTGCAAAAGGGGTGGAAAAGGCCATATATAAATAATAAAAAAGTTGTAAAAAAGTTGTTGACATTTTGTGGACCTTATAGTATAGTATCTATTGTTCCGGTCAGCGGAACAAGAAATGCGACAGTGGCTCAGTTGGTAGAGTACGACCTTGCCAAGGTCGGGGTCGCGGGTTCGAACCCCGTCTGTCGCTCTGAAAAAAGCACCTGATATCTCAGACGAGATGCGGGTGCTTTTTCGTATATGTATGCTGTCGGAAAATGCGATAATGAGGATTATGATCAGTTATGGGGCTTTTTTGTGAACGAGTTCTATGCTATACTGGGGACTGATTGAAAATACAAGGAGATAAGGATGGAGCGGCGCGGCAGGCCAATGGGCTTTTTGATCAAGCAGATTAATAATGTATTTGAGAAAGAATTAAATGAACGGCTGCGTGACACCGGGATCACGTCTTCTCAGTGCGCGGTGCTGGATTACCTGTTTCATACGAGCAAAGAAGAGGTGAGCCAGCGGGACGTAGAGAAGAATCTGCACCTCAAGAATCCTACCGTGACGGGGATCCTGAAACGTCTGGACGAAAAGGGATATATCCTGTGTGTGCCCAGCGCAAGCGATAAGAGGAAGAAGAACATCTATCTCACAGAAAAAGCGTACGATATCCAGAGAAGGATGGAAGCGGATCGGAGGAAGCTGGACCGGGAACTGACTCGCGGGATGACGAAGCGTGAAGTGGATGCGCTGAGAAAAAATTTGGAAAAATTGTTGTATAATATAGCGGATCCGTAAGAATTTACAGATAATATCAGGAAAAGGGGTCAGACCCCTTTTGGGAAAATTGTCAGAAAAAGGAGAATATTATGAGTTACGCAGACAAAGTCTTTATCGACATGTGCAGGGATATCATTGAGAACGGAACGAGCACAGAAGGAGAGAAGGTACGTCCTGTCTGGGAGGATGGCACATCCGCATATACGATCAAGAAATTCGGGGTGGTCAACCGGTATGATCTGTCAAAGGAGTTTCCGGCGCTGACGCTGAGACGGACAGCGATCAAGAGCTGTGTGGACGAGCTTTTGTGGATCTGGCAGAAGAAATCCAATAATGTACATGAATTAAAGAGCCATATCTGGGACAGCTGGGCGGATGAGAACGGATCCATCGGCAAGGCTTACGGTTATCAGATGGGCGTGAAGCATCAATATAGAGAGGGCATGATGGACCAGACGGACAGGGTGATCTATGATCTGAAGAATAACCCGTACAGCCGCCGGATCATGACCAATATCTATGTGCACCAGGACCTGCACGAGATGAACCTGTATCCATGCGCGTACAGCATGACTTTTAATGTGACAAAGGAAAAGGACAGTGATGTCCTTACACTGAACGGTATCCTGAATCAGAGGTCACAGGATGTTCTGACAGCGAATAACTGGAATGTCTGCCAGTACGCGGTGCTGATCTATATGCTTGCGCAGGTTTGCGGCATGAAGGCGGGAGAATTTGTCCATGTGATCGCGGACGCGCATATCTATGACAGACATGTGCCCATGATCGAGGAACTGATCTCAAGAGAGCCCCTCCCGGCGCCGACATTCTGGCTGAATCCGGAGGTCACGGATTTCTATGACTTTACACCGGATGATGTGAGGCTGGATAATTATGAGACCCATCCGCAGATCAAAAATATCCCGGTCGCGGTGTAGGCGCTGATGGCGGGAAAGGCTTTCTATTAAAGCCGGATCAAGGAACAGAAAGGAAAACAGGATCATGAAAGCAATATTATCGGCAGATAAAAACTGGGGGATCGGCTGTAATAACAAGCTGCTTGTGAGCATCCCCTCGGATATGAAGTTTTTCAGGGAGACGACAACTGGGAATGTTGTAGTCATGGGACGCAAGACATTGGAGAGTTTCCCGAACGGGCTGCCGCTCAAAAACCGCACAAACATTGTGCTGACAGGGAACCGTGACTATCATGTGAAGGATGCGGTGATCGTCCACTCTCAGGATGAGCTGATGGATGAGCTGAAGAAATATGATACGGAAAATGTGTATGTCATTGGAGGGGAGAGTGTTTACCGGATGATGCTTCCCTCCTGTGACACGGTCTTTGTGACGAAGATCGACCAGGCGTTTCAGGCGGACACTTTTTTCCCGAACCTGGATGAAATGGAAGAATGGGAGATGACGGAGGAAGGGGAAGAACAGACATGTTTTGACCTGGAGTTCCGTTTTACGAAATATGAGAGAAAATAGGGAGATACAAAGGTTTATTAAGCCGGCTCGGATATCCAGCTGGCTTAAATCAGTTATGCTGTTGGCTGCCCTGGTGCTCAGTTCTGTGATATTTCTATCCGGATGCGGATGGCAGCAGGACGGCACGTCCGGGCAGGATTCAGGAAAGATCAGTGTCGTGACTACGATCTTTCCTCCCTATGATTTTGTCCGGGAAATCGCAGGAGACCGTGCTGAGCTGAAAATGCTTCTAAAACCCGGGGAGGAAAGCCACTCCTACGAGCCTACGCCTCAGGATATCATTGCCATACAAGAATGCGATGTCTTTATCTATACGGGCGGGGAAAACGATGTCTGGGTAGAGGATATCTTAAGTTCCATGCCCGAAGGAGAGCGCCTGACACTGCGGATGGTCGACTGCGTGGACACAGTCGAAGAGGAGCACGTAGAGGGAATGAAAGAATCTCCGGGACATGACCATGATGAGCATGATACGCATTCTGACAGCGGGACAGAAGGAGAGGATGCGCACTCTGTCCATGAGATCGACGAACATGTGTGGACCTCCCCGGTAAATGCGGCGCTGATCGTGGAGCAGATCAAAGACGTACTGATCCAGGCAGATCCGTCCGGTCAGGCAGTTTATGAAGGGAACGCAGCAGCTTATGAGGAAGAACTGGCGGAGCTGGATCAGGAATTTCGCGATGTAGTGGACCATGCCCAGAGGAAGCTTTTGATCTTTGGCGACCGTTTCCCGTTCCGGTATTTTGCGGACGAGTACGGGCTGGACTACTATGCCGCGTTTCCCGGCTGTGCGGGCGATACCGAGCCAAGCGCCGCGACGATGGCATTCCTGATCGATAAGGTGAAAGAAGAAAAGGTGTCTGCTGTACTGAAAATGGAGCTGAGCAATGATGACATTGCCAATGCCATCGCAGAGGCAGCGGGAATAGAGGTGAAAGTATTTAACAGCTGTCATAATCTGTCTGCAGAGGATTTTGAGAGCGGAGAGACTTATTTAAGCATGATGCAGAAAAACGTGGAGACGCTGAAGGAGGTTTTGAACGGATGGCGCTGATCAGATGTGAAAATGTTTCCATCGGATATGAGGGACAGACAGTGGTGCGCGACCTGGATTTTTCCATCGATGCAGGGGATTATCTGTGTATCGTCGGAGAGAACGGTTCCGGAAAGAGCACCCTCGTGAAGAGCCTTCTCGGGCTTAAAAATGTAGAAAAGGGACAT